>JAFGHZ010000006.1 GCA_016929875.1 Dehalococcoidales bacterium | reverse complement strand
GTGCTGTCCGGTCTCTGGAGCGGTTTTTCTCAGAGTTGCGGGTCTATCATGGAATCTAACCGGTGAGGTTACCATTCTGACTTTACCCGTTATCGGATGCTCTACCTCGGTAAAGAAGTTACCGGCTGCGGCTTGCGGGTCGGCAATCACCTCTTCGGGAGTGCGCACCAGGCTGTAGATACAGTTGTGCTCCGTCAGCCTCTTCTCCCACTCGTCCGCGTTACGTTGGGAAAAAATCCGGTCAAGTATTGTCATTAGTTCCTTACTGTTCTGAGCACGTGTCTCTATCCCGTTGAACCGGGGGTCTGATTCGAGGTCCGAACTCTCTACCGCCGTACAGAAATCGTGCCAGAAAATATCGGCCTGGAGCATCACCAGCTGGAGCCAACGCCCATCCTTACTGAGGTATTTTTCTGCGAGAGGGTTCAATGACCTTGCACGGTCGTAGGGCGCAACATGAAGCCCTCCCAGCGCAACTTGCAGGTCGGCGGCCAGCGTCCATACACCGGAGTGATAAAGAGATAATTCCAGCAGTTGCCCCTTCCCTGTTTTCTCTCTATACAGCAGAGCCGCGAGGACACCCGCCACCAGCTGAAATCCTGCCGTTCTATCCATAAGGCCGCCCCTCTGCGTCGGGGGCGGGTTCCCGTCTTCACCGAGTAGATACTGTATTCCCGAACCGGCCCAAGCGGCAGATATATCGAATCCTCTCCTGTTCTTTTGCGGTCCCTCGGTCCCGTATCCGGTGAGCAGAGCGTAAACCAGTCGGGGGTTTTGCTTGCTCAAGGTTTGATAGTCCGCTTTCAGACGCGCGAGAGCACCCTGCTCGTAATTAGACATGAATACATCGGACCGACGGACAAGTGCATAGAGAATGTCCCTCCCTTTCTGCTGTTTGAGGTCGAGAGCTATGCTCCTTTTATTCCGGTTATGCACCTCGAAGCGCCAGTTGACGAGGCTGGGCGGGAGTGACATCACACCGCGCTGGGGCTCGCCGGCGAGAGGCTCGACTTTCAGTACGTCTGCGCCCCAGTCCGCCAGTACTGCAGCCGCCGCGGGAACGGCTACAAAATGCCCCATATCTATTACCTTTATACCTTCGATTATTCCTGACACTGCTCTATCTCCCTGATTGGTTTTTTAGTTAGTATCTACCATTATACCAAAAACAATCCAATTTAAAGATGCCGGCGGTTCAATCCATAACGAGGTAAAACTGTTTGTATATCTAATGCTTATCGGATACAATAGCAATTAGCATTATGAGGATAAAAACCGGCTCGCGAATCGCTATCGTCGGTGGTGGTCCCGCCGGGGTCTTTTTTGCTCTCTACTTGAGGCGTTATGGAGAGCAGGAAAACATCCACCCGGAAATCACCGTGTATCAGCAACGCAATTTTTCAGAAAAGGGCCCCCGTGGATGCAAGGGCTGTGCCGGCATACTCTCCGTGTCTCTGCTCGGCAATCTGAAAGAGCTCGGCTTGACCGTGCCCCCCGAAATAATCCGGAACAGGATAACAGCCTATACCATTCACAGCCCCTACACATCGATATCCATCACCAATCTCGAGAAAGAAAAGGAGATTGTCAGCATTTATCGCGGTAGCGGGCCGCGTCTCTCTTACGATAATAAGACCGTCGGCTTCGACGGTTGGCTCTTAGAACAGGCCCAGAGCCGCGGCGTAACGGTGGTGAACGAGGCCGTATCTCAAATCGACCTCAGACTCTGGCCATCCGTAGAAGCGGCGGGCAGAAAGACGGAATATGAGCTGATTGTGCTTGCTAACGGTGTGAGCACAAGGCCTGTGCCGGTCGCAGGACTGAATTATGTTCCCCCGGAAGTACGGACGATGGCAATGGACGAGCTCTATGCCGGTGTCGACCAGGTTGAATCGCGACTGGGTAACACCGCTCACGGCTTTCTGATTCCGCGTCTGGGAATTGTGTTTGGGGGACTGGTACCGAAGGGCCCATTTATTACCGTGACTGTGCTGAGTAGCAACAAAGCCCCCGTCACGATTGATGATTTTTTAAAGTATGATGTCGTGCGCAACGTACTCCCTGAACGATATGAGCGCGCGTGCGGCTGTCGCCCGAAGGCGGTAGTCGGTTCGGCACGCAATTATTTCTCGGATAGATTCGTGGCTATCGGCGATGCCGCCGTTTCCAAATTGTACCAGGACGGTATCACCTCGGCACTCTTGACTGCGCGGCAGGCCGCCGCCACTGTCATCCGTCACGGTGTGTCCCGAGATGACTTTACGCGTTACTACCAGCCCATATTCCAAGCGATTGATACGGACAGGCGTTGGGGACGGATGCTTTTCTCGATGAACCACCGGGCGAACGAATCACGCACCTTTCTCTTGGTCCAGCACCGGCTGACAGGCATTGAGCAAAATAATACGAGAGGGCCCCAACCCTTCACCAAAGCCGCCTGGGGTATGCTGACCGGGAGCTACGGCTACAAAGATTTATTGAAAGGACTGTTCCGTCCGACTTCCGTGCTCCGGCTTCTCGGAACTTTTACTCTGGAATGTCTCCGCGGGCTCTTCCGCAAGCGGGAAAATGTTCGCCGCCAGCTCCTCGTCGGAAGCAGAAAGGTCTTGATACTGGGCGGCGGCTTCGGAGGCGTTTATACCCTTCGGAATCTGGTCCCGGCTTTAAACCGCAACGAGAATATAGAAACCACGCTGGTCAGCGATGAGAACTATTTCTTGTTCACTCCGTTATTGCACGAGGTGGCTCTGGGCAGAATCGAGACCCGGCATATTGCTTTTCCCATCAGGAGTATTCAATGGAAGGACCGCTTTAAATTCATACAAGCCGGTGTTGAAAAAATAGACCTCGGCGCCCGCAAGGTATTCACCACTGCCGGTACGTTGGACTTCGATTACCTTGTTATCGCTCTCGGCAGTACCACGGATATGACGGCAATCGGCCCGGATTGGAAAAATGTTTCTACCCTGAAAAACCTGAATGACGGCAGATTGATTAGAAACCATATCATGCGGACATTCGAACAGGCTAGCGCTGAAAAAGACCCCGCACGACGGCGCCAGTTACTGACCTTCGTGGTTTCCGGTGCCGGTTACACCGGTGTACAGGTGGTGACCGGACTTCGGGACCTGGTCCTCAGCAATTTGCCCCGTTTTTATAAAACCATCAACAAAAATGATGTCAGGGTTATTCTGATTGAGGCATCGCCGAAAATTGTCGCCGACCTGCACACTAAACTCGGCGCCTATGTTATGAGATATCTCAAAAATATGGGGGTTGAAGTCAGGTTATCGTCGAAAATAACACGTGCCTGGGATAGCGGAATCGAGATTAACAATACTGAAACTATCCCTACGAGTACCGTCATCTGGGTATCGGGTGTCGCCGCGAATCCGGTGATTGCGGGAATTGAGAACATTGATAAGGACAATTTAGGGCGGGCCTTCGTTAACGAGTATCTTGAAGTCCCCGGATTCCCGGGTGTTTACGCCATTGGTGATTGCGCGCATATAAAAAATCCCAAGACTGGTAAACCGATACCCCCCCTCGCTCATACGGCCGTCCGTCAGGCAAAGGTAGTTTCCGGCAATGTTCTGTCTGATATTCGTGGTCTGAACAGAAAACCGTATCGCTATTCCAAGCCTCCTGACATGGTCTCTCTGGGCAGCTACAAAGCCGTGTTCCGCTTCCGCTCCATACGTCTCTATGGTTATTTCCCCAGGCTTATTCTGACCTTTATCTATCTGGTTCTGATTACAGGGATGCCCAACCGGATAAGGATTGTTATCGATTGGCTGCTGTCTATAATTTTCGGCAGAGACACCACCTTCATCAGGCAGATTAAATGAGAACGGTATTAGCGTTCCAATCAGTTTGACAAACGTTTTCGGACGGTTATACTTAATCTATTGAATTTAAATCGGGACACGGTGGTAAAAGGATGAATACTACCCTAGATACAATGGAAAATCCGTCTGGTTATACTCCCGAGGAATCCGCTCTGTTGTTCCGCCTCAGGGTATTCGTCAATTTGAGATGGTTCGCAATCGTCACTGTGCTGGTTGCCTCGCTGATTGCATCCCTGGGGTTCCGTATCGACTTCCCGACCGAACCTGTATATATCATCTGCCTTTTTCTGGCGGCGTTTAATACCTTGCTTTTCTATCAAGTCAGGAGCTTAAAAAAAGAAGAAACGGGACAGGTTATCGGCAAGGCTACCGCTTGCAGTAACATTCACATTTTGCTCGACCTGCTGGCGCTTACAATCCTCATTCATTTTACCGGCGGGATAGAAAATCCGTTCATTTTTTTCTTCGTTATTCACTCTGTCGTCGCCAGTATCACCCTGCACTACCGCGCTACCTATATCCTGGCCACGATAGCAATCATAATGGTCCTGGCATTAGTAGGTCTGGAATATGCCGGGTGGATACCTCACTATAATCTCAAGGGCTTTGCCGACCCCACTCTGTATCGCAATGCAAAATACGTCCTGTCAGTCCTGCTCGCGCTATCGGCCGTACTTTACGGTACTACTTACATGACGGCAGCTGTTTCCGGCGAGTTGAAAAAGAGACAGCGGCAGGTCACACAGTTGGGAACCGAGATTCTGAATGCAAAAATCGCCGAAGCAGCCAGAGAAAAGCAGATGCAGGAACAATTGGTTCAGGCGGAAAAATTGACCTCGCTGGGGCAGTTGTCCGCCTCGATTGCTCATGAAATTAATAATCCCCTGTCCGGCGTGCTCGTCTATAATCAACTGCTTTATAAAAAAATCAAAAACGACAGTGCGTCTAAAGATGTCATCCTCGATTACCTCTCCAAAATGGAGGCGGAACTGCAAAGGAGCACGAAATTGGTCGGGAATCTCCTCGATTTCGCCCGCCAATCACCATCGACTTTTCTTCGGATTAACATCAACGAAGTTATCAATCACGCCTTGGAACTTTCTGTTCATACCGCTAAAATACAAAAAATCCAGGTAAGCAAAGAACTGGCGCCTTCTTTGCCTGATGTGACCGGCGATTTCGACCAGCTTCAACAGGTCTTTACTAATCTTATTTTAAATGCTCTGCAGGCGATGCCTGAAGGCGGGAAACTGACCTTGCGTTCCTCTCTGGACGAAACTAATCTGAAAATAGAAGTGCAGGATACTGGTTACGGTATTTCTCCCGAGAATATGCGCAAACTCTTTACGCCTTTCTTCACCACCAAACAAGAGGTTAAGGGAGTGGGTCTGGGGCTAGCGGTATCCTATGGAATTGTCCGTCGCCACCATGGAAAAATCGAAGTGCAGAGCAAAGAGGGGGAAGGGACGACCTTTACTGTCTACCTTCCTTTGAAATACGAAGAGAGCGAAAAATAATATCCTGCTTCCGGCACGGAAAAAACAACCCGATTAAAAGCTATTTCAGGGCTTTTGCCACAATCTCCGCCACGTCCAGTACTTTTACCTTCCCGTCGGCACCTTTGTCCTTAAGCCCGTCTTCGAACATCGTCATACAGTAAGGGCAGGAGACGCAAATCGACTCGGGGTTGTATTGCAGTGCTTCTTCCGTCCGCTCGATATATATCTTCTTGCCGGTACTTTCTTCCAGCCACATCCGTCCGCCGCCTGCACCGCAGCAGAAGCCCCTTTCGCGGTTTCGCGCCATCTCCGTCGGCGCCCTGCCGGTTGCGACGGTGACCGCCTCGCGCGGAGCTTCATAAATATCATTGTGTCGCCCCAGGTAACAGGAATCGTGGAACACGAGCTTGCCTACATCGACGGTTCCGTTCAGCTTCAACTTGCCTTCCTTAAGGAGCTGGTTGATGAATTCGGTATGGTGTACCACCTCGAATTTTGCGCCGTACTGGGGATACTCGTTTTTCAGCACGCTGTAACAGTGAGGACATTCCGTAATAACCTTCGTGATGCCTTTGTCCTGGAACTGTTTGATATTTTCACGGGCCATGACATCGAATACGTATTCATTGCCTAAACGGCGCAAGCTGTCCCCGCAGCACTTCTCATCTTTGCCCAGGATGCCCCATGTAACACCGGCGGCATCCAGGATTTTGGTAATGGCGACTGTTACCTGTTTGGCGCGGGCATCGAAAGAGCCGAAACATCCCACGTAAAAAAGATATTCCGTCTTGCCTGCTTCGAACGGCTTCGCATTAACTTCCGCGGCCCACTTGACACGGTCGGAAGGAGCGATGCCCCAGGGGTTGCTCCGCTGTTCCATATTTTCAAAGAAATTGAGTAGTTCTTCGGGGAATTTCGATTGCGTCTGCACCAGGTAACGCCGCATATCGATAATCCGTGGGAATTGCTCGATGAAAACGGGGCAGATGCTGACACATGCGCCGCAGGTCGTGCAGTCCCAGATGACTTCTTCCTCGATAGAACCTTCTTTTTTGGCCCCGATAAGGGCCAACCCGGCTTTTCCTCCCTTGATTAAATCAGGACCGTTTTTCAGTAAATTAACTTTAATGTCATGTATTATAAGGCGAGGGTTAAGGGCCTTGTTTGTCTTGGTCGCCGGACACGAATCGGAACATCTCCCGCACTCCGTGCAGGAATAGGAATCCAGCAAACTCTTCCATGTAAACTGGTCTACCTGCCCAACTCCGTAAGTGTTACCTTTCTTGAATTCCTCACGCCCGGGTACGGTTTTACCTGTGAGGTTCCGCCAGTAAACATTAGGAATCGAGGTCAAAATATGCATGTGTTTGCTGTAAGGCAGATAGTTGAGGAAAGATAGCAAAACGACAGCATGTATCCACCAGAACACGCTCACCAGCGTTCTCAGGATAGAACTCGACGCTCCGGACATAAAGGTGCCGGCAACCCAGTTGGAGACCGGCATATATTTTGCCGCCGTTTCTTCCGCTAACGCAATCTCGGCGCTATGCACGCCGAAGAAGGCAATCATCAGAGCGGCAACCATGGAAAGAATAATGAAAGCGTCCCGGCTTCTTGCCTGGATATATTTCGGCGGGAAAAAGAGTCGGCGCGCTACGGCTATGATAACAGACAGCAAAGCTAAAATCGAAACGATATCGAAAGCACAGGCAAGTGTAAAATATAAACCTCGGGGTAAGGCGGAAAAAGTAGCGCCGGGTAAAACCCCGTGAATCAGAAACTCGCCGTTTGCCAGCAACAATATAATAAAACACCAGAACAATACCGCGTGATTGATACCGAAGCGATAAAAAGGACTTACGGCGCACCTCTGGAGTAGTGGATAAATAATGACACTCCAGATTCGCTTCCCGAAAGAATCGGAGCGGTTTTCCGGTTTGCCCAGGCCCACGAGACGAAAACGATTATAACAACTCCAGATAAAAACGATAACGGCAACCGCGAGGACGGCTAGAAAAATCCAGTTACTTATCGACACAGCTCACTCCTTCTTGCTTCATCCGGAGCTGATTACGCATTTCGCGGATACGGCCCGTGATGGCAGGAACTACCTGGAATAAGTCTCCGACGATACCGTACGTCGCGACTTCAAAAATAGGGGCACTGTGGTCGCGGTTAATGGCAATGATTACATCGGAATCCTGCATCCCTACGAGGTGCTGGATGGCACCGCTGATACCGCAGGCGATGTAAATCTTGGGGCGGACGGTCTT
>JAFGHZ010000054.1 GCA_016929875.1 Dehalococcoidales bacterium | reverse complement strand
GAGTATGAGACGGTTTACCCGATTAACAAATGCCTTTTCTAAAAAGGTAGAGAATCTAGAATATGCCGTAGCCCTTCACTTTATGCATTATAACTTCGCTAGACCGCATAAGACACTGGCTAACCCTTATCCCCGTACTCCTGCTATGGCTTCTGGTATTAGTGACCATATCTGGACTATTGAGGAGATTGTAAAACTGGCGGATTAGAGATAAAATGCATTCACCCGCCAGTAACTCAGGAGGATAGAGTGCCGGTCTGCTAAACTGGAAGTCACGGGTTCAAGTCCCGTCTGGCGGGCAATGCATAATAGGTCTTGACAAATAATAATAATAGTAATATTATGATGCTAGCAGACCGGTATATCCCCTTGAGTGGGACACGAATCCAAACAGGCTGTGAGATGCTTAAGGGCACGTCTCCTCCAGCCTGTTTCTTTTTATCTATTTCAAATTGACCCACTACCCCCAATTTATATCATTAGTCTTTCACATTTACTATTTGCTATAATGTAAGGACACAGCAAAATTCGCCTACGCACTCACCAGGAGATGAAAGATGCTGAAAGACATTCTAAAAATACTGGAAAATGACGCTCAAGCCACACCCAAACAGATCTCCGCGATGACCGGCATACCGCCGGCGGAAGTATCCAAACTTATCAAGCAGGCGGAGAAAGACCGCATCATCCTGAAATACAAGACCATCGTCAACTGGGACAAGGCGGAAAATGAGCATATCTTCGCCTGGATAGGGGTCAGGCTGGAGCCACAGAAAGACGTCGGCTTCGATTCCATTGCCGAGCGTATCCATCGCTTCCCCCAGGCACGAAGCGTTTATTTGGTCTCCGGTACCTACGACTTGCTGGTTCTCGTAATCGGTAAAAACAACCACGAAATCGCCAACTTCGTCTCGCAAAAGCTTTCACATATCGAAGGGGTCAAGGAAACAGTCACCCAATTCATCCTGAAATGCTATAAAGAAGACGGCGAAGTGATGGAAAGCACGGAAAAAATAAAGAGACAGGCCGTAGTGCTCTAATCCGATAGTCAATCGGAGTTTAAGATGAAAAAACGAACCGAAATACAGAAGCATCGGAAACAGCATGTCTCCCAGAGAGCTAACCAGCTCTCGCCTTCCGGCATACGTAAATTCTTCGACCTGCTTTCCTCAATCGATGGCAGCATTTCTCTAGGCGTGGGAGAGCCTGATTACACTACACCCTGGCATATACGTGAAGCCGCCATCGAGTCCCTTGAAAAAGGCATGACGATGTACACCCCTAATTCCGGCATGCCCGAACTACGCAAAGAACTCGCCCGCTACCTGAAAAATGAGTTTGGTGTCGATTACGACCCTGCCAGTGAATTGTTGATTACGGTCGGTGGTAGTGAAGCACTCGACCTGACAATGCGGGCGATTCTCGACCACGGCGATGAGGTTATTCTCACCGACCCTTCCTATGTTGCTTACAGCAGTTGCGTTATACTGGCTGAAGGTAAACCTGTACGCATCCCCACTTACGAATCCAACAATTTCGAAATCTCCGCTAAAGACATTGAAAAACGCCTCACCAGCAAGACCCGAGCCATACTTATTGGCTATCCCAGCAATCCCACCGGTGCTGTGATGAGCCGCAGTAAACTGGCGGAAATCGCAGTTCTCGCAGAAAAATACGACCTCACCGTTATCTCCGACGAGATTTACAGTAAGCTAGTTTACGGAGTAGATTTTACCTGTTTTGCCTCTTTGCCCGGAATGAAACAGCATACCGTTTTACTAGGCGGTTTCTCCAAGGCATTTGCTATGACCGGCTGGCGCATCGGTTATGCGGCGGCACCCAAGGAAATCATCGCGGCAATGACCAAAATTCACCAGTATACCATGATGTGCGTCCCGACGATGTCACAAATGGCGGCAATCGAAGCACTAAGAGGCGGCCAGGAAAGCATTACCGAGATGGTAGAGGATTACAACCACCGTCGACTGGTAATTCTAAAAGGGATGAGAGACATCGGACTGTCCTGCTTTGAACCCAAAGGCGCTTTTTACGTCTTTCCTTCTATTAAGTGTACCGGTATGACATCGGAGGAGTTTGCCGAAAAACTGCTTTCCGAAGAGAAAGTGGCAGTGGTGCCCGGCTCTGCTTTCGGCAAATGCGGCGAAGGTTACATACGTTGTTGTTACGCCACCTCACTGGTTGAGATAGAAGAAGCTCTTAAAAGATTGGGGCGGTTCGTCAGCAAATACCGCAAGTAAGGCAAAGGGGTTTTATGGACATACTGGTCTGTGACAGGTGCGGCTTCGAGCTTACAGAGATAGAAGATATCGCCCTGGCTTTAGATGGAACGGATGCCTGGCAAGATGCCGTGCGGGCCCGCGGTGAAGAACCGCGAGGGCTTTTCCCCTGCAAATACCATATGCGCTGCAAAGGTGAAATGATTCTGGTAAAAGGCAAGAGAAAAGTAAAATAGACCTTGGCAGGTCCCTCGAGGAGATAGCCGATTGAAGAATATCACTTATGCAGCATCGGGCGTCGACCGTGACGGACATTCTGTTATTACCCAGAGCTTACGCTCCAGACTGACGATGAAAGACCCGCGCATTTTGAATAAAGTCGGCGCATTTGCTTCCTTGTTCGAAGCTAGATTTCCGGGTATCGTCGACCCCGTACTGGTACTGAAAGCCGAAGAACCCGGCTCCAAACAGCTGTTAGCCAAACAATTCAATAAAATCGACAACATCGGTTTCGATATGATAAACCACCTCATCAACGATATCATCGTCATGGGCGCGAAACCCCTCGCCGTGCTGGACGTTATCATCGTAGGAAAACTCATAAAGGCCGATATCGACAAAATCATAACTGCTATCAACCAGGCATGCGTTAATCAGGACTGCAGTCTGGTGGGCGGGGAAATTTCCGAACAACCGGGTGTTTTACCTGAAGGCGTTTTTGTGTTGAGCTCCAGCGTGGTGGGTGTCGTCAGTAGAAGAAAGATAATCGACGGCTCCCGCGTTAAAAAAGGGAATAAAGTCATCGCCCTCGCCTCCAATGGCTTGCATACCAACGGCTATTCTCTGGTGCGTCGGTTAATTGCCGACAAACCGTCGATTTTGAAAGCTAAAGTCGATAAGAAGTCGTTTATCGATGCTGTTTTATGCCCGCATACCGCTTACTATCCATATTTGAAAGACATCCTGAACTCCCCGAAAGTGCACGGACTGGCACATATTACAGGAGACGGCATTACCGGCAACCTGGAAAGAATCCTGCCCGCCGGACTGAGTGCGCTGGTACATCTGGATAAAGTTGATGTCCTGCCGGTTTTCAAAGTAATCAGAAATGTCGGCAAAGTCCCGGAAGATGACATGATTAACAACCTGAATATGGGCGTGGGTATGACCATGGTTACCAACCCCGGAGACGAAAGCAGGATGTTACATTATCTGGAATCCAGAGGCATTCATGCCTATAGCATCGGGGAAATAGTTGAAGATAAAGACAACACCGTAAAATATTCCGGCAAGCTTAAATGGTAACAAGCTGAATCCAACCGCTCCCCTTCTTCATAACGACATCGAAACAGGAGCGATATGCACCGATTCTTTATCCCGAAAGAATGTTTCGAAAACGATAAGGTAAAAATCACCGGCGAGCCTTTGCATCAAATCGGCTATGTCCTGAGGTTGAAGCCCGCCGACCGCATCATCGTGCTGGACAACAGCGGCCGTGAATTCGAGGTAGAGATTGAATACCTCACGAAGAAAGAATCTCAGGGCAAAATACTGAGTAAAAAGACGGGCAAAGGCGAGCCTGCCGTTAAAATCACTCTATATCAGGCATTACTCAAAGCCGACAGGTTCGAACTGGCACTCCAGAAATGCGTCGAACTGGGGGTGACGGCGATTGTGCCGTTCATCAGCGAAAGATGCGTCGTCAAAAACCCGTCGGAAAGCAAGGCAGAACGCTGGCAGAAAATCGTCCGCGAAGCCGCCGAACAATCGGAGCGGTCTGTCATTCCAACCCTGCATCCCGCAGTCTCTTTCGAAGAAGCCTGCCGGACAGTGAGCAGACCGGCGCTCCTACTCTGGGAAGAAGAAAACGGTAAAGGATTGAAGCAAGTCCTCCAAAATCTGCCCTTTAAAACGGCAAAGGCAATCAGCCTCTTCATCGGCCCCGAAGGTGGCTTTCCTGAATCCGAGGTAAAACTTGCCCGGAAGCAGGGTATCGCCGTCGCCAGCCTGGGACGCCGTGTCCTCCGTTCCGAAACTGCCGGACTGGCGGCAATCAGCGCCATTCTTTATGAGAAAAACGAGATGGATAAGAAAAGATGAGTATTAAAATCGAGAAGGCCGCCGGGACAGGATTTTGCTTCGGGGTCAGGCGTGCCATCAATATACTGGAAAAAACCGCCGCGGAGCAGGGCAAAATAGAGACCCTGAAAGCAGTCGTCCATAACAAACAGGTCCTGAAGAGGCTGGCGAAACAGGGCATCACCGTTGCAAACACCATCGAAGACGTCAAAGGCGACACGGTTGCTATCGGTGCTCACGGAGTAGGTCCCGAGACGGCAAAGAAAATCGAAAAACGGAAGCTCAAAATTGTCGATACCACCTGCCGCTTCGTCAACCGTGCCCAGTCGGTCGCTCAGCGATTGTCAAAGGCGGGCTTCTTCGTCGTCGTTTACGGCGACGTCAACCACCCCGAGGTCAAAGGCATCCTGGCATGGGCGAATAACAAGGGCATCGCCACGCTGGACACAAAAACAATCGCGGAACTGGACCCCCTGCCGAAACGAATCGGCGTGCTGGCACAGACCACTCAAATCCCCGCCAATTTCAACGAATTTATCAAGCAACTGGTAGACATCACCCTGAATAAAGACTCGGAATTGCACATCGTAGATACCATCTGCCACGACATCAGACGACGGCAGGAATCGGCACAAAAGCTGGCGAAGAAGGTCGATTTGATGTTCGTGGTCGGCGACCACACCAGCGCCAATACCCACCGACTGGCAGAGTTATGCAGTCATCTGTCCAAGACCTATCTTATCGAGACTGCGGCAGAAATCAAACCCGTCTGGCTGAAAGGGCACGAGAAAATCGGCATCACCGGCGGCGCTTCTACCGCCGAAGAGACTATCGACGAAGTACTGGCAAAACTGGAGAAGCTGACTGGAAAATCTTCCTGACCTGCAGGAATCTAGCAACTGCGCTTCTTCAACGCCTCATAAAATTCTTCCGGACTTTTCCCCAGGGACAACTTCTCCATAGGGCACATGTCCTGCCGACTGTCGTTCTCGATATAAGGCACGGTCTTATTGAAGTGATAATCGATGCCGGAAGAAACCAGTGTCTTTATGGCATTTTCACTGCCTAACTCGCTGTACACTTCACGGCAAAGGATTTTCTTCAATAGTAAAGCGGCGGCATTACCCACCACACGGTCGAAAACAACTACATCCACTTCGTAGGGCGAAAAGTGAGCAAGATATTCCAGCAATGGCAACAGGCGCTCTTGATTCGAAACAAAAAGAAGTCGGTTATTCTTGTAAACCCGTAACGTATCCCGACTTCTCAGGAATTCGATAAATCTTTGATTTGCGACTTTACCGGACATAATATTTCAAACGCTGAATGCAACAAACACAAAAGCACCTACATATTCCACACGCTTCTAAACGTGTCGGTTCAAATTAAGATTAAACTACCAGGCAGGTAACCGTTCTGGTGATGCCGGTAATAGGATGGATGTATTGGGTGACCAGATCACCGATTTCATTGAGGGTGTTCAACTCTACAATGGCAATAACATCATAA
Organism: Dehalococcoidales bacterium; assembly: GCA_016929875.1. GTDB lineage: Bacteria > Chloroflexota > Dehalococcoidia > Dehalococcoidales > Fen-1064 > Fen-1064. Next base: position 8,007 of record JAFGHZ010000054.1, on the reverse strand, counting down.
GGTCCGGTGACAGCCTCAACCGATTTCACGCCCTTCAAACGGCTCAGACCGGTCACGACTTCTTTGGTCCTACCTACCGTGCACTCAATCAGGATATAAGCCTTTGCGGTGTTCGCCATTATACTTGACCTCCTCCTTCATTGATGGTGATAATTTCACATCGATGCATGCCGGTTATCGTGCCCTACTATTATACCCGAAAGAGCAAGATGTTTCATCCGTACAGATTATAATCTAAAAAATTCGGGCAATTTATCTCCCCTGCTTGAAGTAGACGTATCGCTCACTTTATAATAACTGTATTCTATCGGAGCAGAGACAACGGAGGAGTACTTTGGAATACTTTCTGACCGAACAACAAAAGACATTGAAAAGTCTGGCGCGGCGGATTGCCGAAGAAAAGATTCTACCGGTACGCGCTGATCTGGATGAGAAAGAGGAATTCCCCTGGGAAACTATCAAAAATCTGGCGGAAAGCGACCTCTTCCGCATCTTTATCCCCGAGCAATATGATGGAATGGGCACCAGTTCCCTTGATTTATGCCTTGTCGTCGAAGAATTGAGCAGGGTTTGCAGCGGAGTAGCTGTTTCTTACGCGGCAACTGCCCTGGGTGCTTATGCCATATTACTCTACGGCAGCGAAGAGCAAAAACAAAAATACCTGCCGGCCATCGCCGCCGGTAAAAGGCTCGCCGCTTTCGGTTTAACGGAACCGACAGCGGGCAGCGACGTCAGTAATATCAAAACTACCGCCGAAAAGACACCTGAAGGTTATGTCCTTAACGGCACCAAGCAGTTCATCACCAATGGCGGTGAAGCTGAAATCTACACCATCATCGCCTTGACCGATAAAAGCAAAGGTGCCCGCGGCGCCAGTGCCTTCATCGTGGAAAAAGACACGCCGGGTTTCACCTTCGGCAAGAAGGAAAAGAAGATGGGTATCCGCACTTCTTCGACCCGGGAACTCGTCTTCCGGAACTGTGTCATTCCCGCCGAAAATCTCCTCAGCAAAGAGGGTATCGGTTTCATTATGGCAATGAGAGTTCTGGACCATTCTCGCCCCGGCATCAGCGCACAGGCACTGGGTATTGCCCAGGGAGCGCTGGAAGCCGCGGTAGACTATGCCCGACAGCGAGAGCAGTTCGGACAGCCCCTTATTTCTCTGCCCGTCGTCCAGTACAAACTGGCGGAAATGGCAACGCAGGTGGAAGCCGCAAGAGCGCTGGTTTACAGCGTGGCAAGAACAATCGACAGCGGCGTTAAAAATTTCACCGAGGAATCGGCAATGGCGAAGGTCTTCGCTTCCGACGTGGCGATGAGAGTAACCACCGATGCTGTACAGGTTTGCGGCGGTGCCGGTTATATGCGCGATTACCCTCTGGAAAAAATGATGCGCGATGCCAAAATCACCCAGATCTACGAAGGCAGTAACGAAGTCCTGCACACTGCCATCGCTATGGAATTAAGAAAGCGGAAGGGCCGCCGCGAATGAATCTTATCTCCCGCTTTATTAATGGGGACTAAGGGGGATTTTAAATCCCTCTCGCTCTCTCCTTCGCCAAGCTCAGGACAGGCTCTTTTTCAAATGGAGATGCCAATAAGAGTACGAATGAAATGAATATTATTGTTTGTCTCAAGCAGGTGCCGGGCACTACGGAAGTTAAAATCGACCCCACGTCAAACACCCTTGTCCGTCAGGGTATCAAAAGCGTCGTCAATCCGCTCGACAGCTACGCTCTGGAAGAAGGCGTGCGCCTGAAGGAACACTACGGCGGTAAGGTTATTGCTATCACCATGGGGCCTCCTCAGGCGACGGAAATACTGCGCGATGCCATCAGCACCGGCGCCGACGATACTATCCTGCTGAGCGACATCGCCTTCGCCGGCTCGGACACCCTGGCAACTTCCACGACACTAGCAAAAGCGATTGAAAAAATAAATAAATACGACCTTGTGATTTGCGGCAGACAAACACTGGACGGCGATACCGGACAGGTGGGTCCCGAACTCGCCGAGATGCTCGGCCTTCCGTTTATCGCCTATGTCAGCAAAATCGAGACAATCGCCGACGGCAAAATCAAAGTCCAGCGGATGGTCGAAGACGGCTACGAAACAATCGAAGCTGCTCTGCCGGCCGTGATTACGGTCGTCAAGGAAATCAATGTGCCGAGACTGCCGTCGTTACGCGGGTTGACCAGAGCGAAATCGGCACAGATTCCTACCTGGACGGCACAGGAAATCGGCACGGAAAAAGGAACCGTCGGACAGGCGGGGTCCGCCACCTGGGTCGTGAAAGTCTTCTATCCGCAGAGGGTACAAACCGCCGAAATGCTGAAAGGCGACCCCGAAGCTCAGGTAGAGACGTTAATTGAAAAGTTGAAAGAGGCAAAAATCATCTAGTATGGGAATAAGTGTCGATAAGGAAAAATGCACCGGTTGCGGCAACTGCGTATCTACCTGCCTTTTCGGGCTGATAGATATCGTCGATGAAAAAGCCCGTATCAAAGAAGCCGGCTGTACCCTTTGCGGCGCCTGTCGTGATGCTTGCGCCTTCGAAGCCATCCGCATCGAGAAAGAAATCGCGGAAGTTCTTGTCGGCGACGAACATCGCGGTGTCTGGGTTTTCACCGAACAGCGTAATGGAGAAATCAAAAACGTCAGCTACGAACTGCTTTCGAAAGGCAGAGAACTGGCAGATACCCTGAAAACAGAGCTATGCGCCGTGTGCCTCGGGTATAATATCAAAGACATCGGACAATTAACCGCCTATGGCGCCGATAAAATCTATCTAGTCGACGACCCGTCTTTTGCCAATCAATCGGAAGACCCCTATGTAACGGAACTGGTCAGGCTCATCAAACAGCACAAGCCGGAGATTGTCCTTGCCGGCGCCACACCGTTCGGGAGGTCATTCTTCCCCCGGGTTGCCGCCATTCTGAAAACAGGGCTGACCGCTGACTGCACCGGCCTCGATATCGACACAGAAAAACGGCTCCTGAGGCAGACCCGCCCGACTTTCGGCGGAAACGTGATGGCGACTATCATTTGCCCGGCGAAGCGGCCGCAAATGTCCACCGTACGCCCCCGCGTTTTCAAGAAAAACCAACCCGACCCGGCGAGAAAAAGCCAGCTGATAAAAGTCGATTTTAACAAGGAATCGATTTCTTCAAAAACACGGCTCCTGAACTTTGTTGCTGATTTAACGGAGAAAGTGAAACTGGAGGATGCGGACATTATTGTCGCCGGCGGACGCGGCTTAGGCAAACCGGAGAACTTCCAGCTGATTAGAGATTTGGCATCTGCCTTGGGAGCGGCAGTCGGCTCGTCCCGCCCGCCTGTGGACGAAGGCTGGATTCCTTATTCTCACCAGGTAGGACAAACCGGCAAGACCGTATGTCCGAAGTTATACATTGCCGTTGGAATTTCCGGTGCCGTTCAGCACCTGGCAGGAATGCAGACCGCCGACTGTATTATTGCTATCAACGACGACCCGAACGCGCCTATTTTCCAGGTAGCTAATTACGGTATCGTCGGCGACCTCTTCAAAGTGGTGCCTCTACTGACGGAAAAATTAAAGACCGTCTAGTAAAGCCCCGATATTCTTTCACCCTACTAATTGAGAAATCCCCCACGGCATCAGGAAATACAACCCGATCGCGCCCACAAATGCAATCGTCCACACCTTCCTGTTCCACTGAAATACTTTATAGCCATCCATGGCGCCGAAAGGTAGCAGGTTGAACACTGCCAGCCAGGCGTTAAGCTCCACCCCGATTGAAAAGATGCCCCAGAGCAGATTGACCGTCGATTCCACCTGTGAAAAAGTCTTGCCGGTACCCAACAGATAAAAGTCCAGAAAATAAACGAGGGCAAGAGACAGAATCGCGAAAATGAAAGCCAGTATAATGTTGGCAATCGGCCCTGCCAGTGCCGATTTACCTAAGTTCTTGACCCTGTTTTCGGGAGAATCTTGCCTCATTTCGATGAGTACGCCGCCCGGCGCCGCGAAGAGAAAACCTACCAGAGCAGCCACCAGCGCCAGCAAAAGTCCCGGTATCCAGACATGATAAACCGCCTTATAACCGTACCGTCGGGCAATAATCCTGTGGGACAGCTCGTGGAAAACAAAGGCAAAAAATACTACTATCAGGGATTCGATGATAGCGGTACGTAAACCCGCAAAGTCTTTGAAAGCTTCGGTACCGCCGGCGAAGGCAATACCGAAAGCAATTCCCAACCAGACAACCGAAATTGCGAACTCAAGGATTTCCTGAAGCGGATTCCCTTTATCTTTTATTACTTCGCCGCTCTGTTGCATCTCCCCCGAGCCTTATAAGATTTTTTGGAACATTACCTCATTAAAAAGCATATCGGACAATATTGTCAATGTCCCACATCCATTGCCATATCATCCCGTATCAAGTACGGGACAGGCGTACGGAATGGAAATTCGGGGCATTATGCTATAATCGGGTAAATATGGACATCTACTCTGATTATGACCCATTCGCCTGGATGTACAACCGGCACTGGGGAAATTCTTTTCTGCCCACGTTAATGCCCATTCTAGAGAATTTAGTCCTGAGCAAACTCCCCAGGGAAGGCCGCATCCTCGACCTCTGTTGCGGTACGGGACAATTAGCCCGGCAACTCGATATCCTCGGCTATAAAGTCACAGGTATCGACGGCTCGGGAGAAATGCTGAATTACGCCCGTCAAAACGCCCCCGCAGTAAAATTCCTGCAAGCCGATGCCCGCTCCTTCAGATTACCGAGCAAATATCACGCCGTCGTCTCGGTCTTCGACAGTTTGAATCATATTATGACTCTCAAAGAGTTGAAGATGGTCTTCAGCCGGGTCAGGGATGCTCTGCGCGATGACGGTATTTTTATGTTCGACCTGAACACGGAAGCCGGATACCTGCACGAATGGGACGGTGATTTCACGATTGCCGAGGACGACCACGTCTGTCTGGTGCGTAATATCTATGACTCCACCAAACGGATTGCTACCTTCGACGCCACCTCGTTTCGACTGCACGACGATAACTGGTGCCGCACCGACGTAATTCTATCGCAAAAGTGCCACGCTCCCGCAAGCGTAAAATCGGCCCTGAAATCGGCAGGTTTCAGCGACATTGAAGCCTACGGCTTTAACTGGGAATCAGGTATGCGGATACTGGATGCAAATGCCAGGAGAGCCTTTTTCCTCTGTCGGAAAACAGAATAAAAGGAATATAGCTATGGAAGAACTATTTTATCTCAACGGCAAATTAATCCCGCGCAGAAAGGCAAAGGTCTCGGTACTTGACTACGGGTTTCTCTTCGGTTTCGGACTGTACGAGACGATTCGCGCATATAACGGGAAACCCTTCAGGCTGGACAGCCACATCGCCCGCATGAGATACTCCGCCGATAAGTTGGGAATCCTGGTGAAACCGCAGGAAATCAGGCAGGCGGTCGCAGATACCGTAAAGGCAAACGGATTTAACGACACCCGCATCCGCATCACCGTATCAATCGGCGAGGGCACCGTCAAACCCGATCTAGCTTCCTGCAAAGAGCCGACGGTTGCCGTACTGGTTACAGAGTACAAACCACCCGCGCAGGGGAAATACAAAAACGGCTTCAAGGTCATAGTTTCCAGCATCCGCCGCAACAGCCTTTCGCCGGTGACCTATATGAAATCGGCGAATACGATGGAATCAATGCTGGCGCGTCGGGAATCAAGAGAAAGAGGTGCTGATGAAGCGCTTTTCCTGAACGAAAAGGGGGTTCTCACCGAGGCATCCGGGAGTAATATTTTCCTGGTAAAAGACGGCGTCCTGATAACACCGCGTTTTGAATCGGGCATTCTGCCGGGGGTGACAAGGGTCGTAATCTTCGAACTGGCAAACAGTCTGGGAATAAAAGTCAAAGAAAAGAACGTCAGGCTGGACGAGTTACTGCAAGCCGACGAAGCTTTTATCACCAATTCATTGATTGAAGTTGTGCCGGTAACAGAGGTGGATGGGAAGAAAATCGGCACAGGAAAGCCCGGCCCGGTCACAAAAAGATTGGCAAAAGCCTACAAAGAAATGGTAACGAAAGAAACTGAAGAGAAATAATGAGTACTACTGAAAAGCCATACTGGGAAGAAAGCTATAAGAGGCCTGGTAAGCTGGATACTTTTGGTGACGGCAAACCGAGCAAAGCAGTAGCGGATACGGTAGTAAAAATCAAACTGCCCGCTAAAGCAATGGACTTCGGCTGCGGCGAAGGGCGAAACGCCCTGTATCTCGCTAAACTCAGTTTTGAGACCTCTGCCGTAGATATTTCGGAAGCAGGTATTCAAAAGTTAAAAATAATGGCGAAGGAATCAAATTTAAATATCGACGCTAGAGTTGATGACATGCGTGCTTATAAATTTGACAAGTACTTCGACTTAATAGTCTGCACAGGTTGTCTTCACCTAATAAAGCGAGAAGAATGGCAAAAAGTACTCTTAGATTTGAAAAAATACACCTCAAGAGGTGGTTTTCATGTGGTTGGTATTTTTACAGACAAAGTCCCGGAACCCGAAGACCAGAAAGGATTAATGGTAGGGTTATTCAAAGAGGGGGAACTGTTTACCTATTATCAGGACTGGGAAATTATTGAAAGTAAATCTTCGGTCTTTGAGGATGAACACCCCGGCGGAATAAGACATAAACACGCGGCAAACAGTATTACTGCCCGAAAACCTTAACCTGATGGTGTCGCTTTAGATTGCTTCGTCGTCATGATGATATTGGGACTCCTCGCAACGACATTGGGGCTACATTCCCCGTATGATTGCGTCCGCCATCCGACAGACTCTGACCATCTCTTTGACGTCGTGTACCCGCACGATATCGGCGCCGTTGGCAATGCCGATCGCTACCGTGGCGGCTGTGCCTTCGACACGTTGGTCGGCAGGCAGTTTCAACACCATCTTGATAAGCGATTTCCTGGAACTACCGATAAGAACAGGCAATCCCAGTGCTTTCAATTCCTTCAATCTGCGGATTATTTCGATGTCCTGCTGCCATGTCTTACCGAAACCGATACCGGGGTCGACGATAATATTTTCCCGGGGCACTCCCGCTTTCAAAGCGATAGCGACACTTGCCTTCAGCGACCCGATAACTTCCACCATCACATCTCTATAGTCAGCCGTATCGCGTCCAATACCGGCATCGAAACTACCTTTATCCCGCTGGTTGCTCATAAGGACGATAGGTACATTCCTCTCCACCGCCAGTTCTGCCAGACGTGACTCCTTTTTCAAACCCCACTGGTCGTTTATAATACTGGCTCCGGCATCGAGCGCCCGCTCAGCTACCTGGTATTTATAGCTATCGATACTTATCGGGATACTAATCTTATGAGCAAGCTTTTCGATAACCGGTACCACTCTCCTGATTTCTTCTTCGACTGTAACAGGGGAAGACCCCGGACGGGTAGATTCGCCGCCGATATCCAGTATATCGGCACCTTCCTCGACAAGTCGATTCGCCTGAACTACCGCAGTTTCAATATCGGATACGCCGTCACCGGAAAATGAATCGGGGGAAACGTTGAGGATACCCATAATATACGTACGTTTACCCCAGTGGAATTCGGTACTGCCGCAGCGGGTAACTTTATTAGCAGCCATTATTCAGCCTCACGTTATGAATCTGACCCTTATTTGAGCTAACTTTAGCCGATGATTGAGCTTTCGTCAATACCAAAGGGCCACTGAAACATATTGACAGCCGTGGAAAAAGGTGTTACGTTAAAGTTGCAACCCCAAACACCCGAATAAATCTGCGGAGGTGGATATGAGATTACACGCAGTATGGGAGGTAAGGCAGGTTGACAGTAGGCGCCCTGCTTAGTTTGCAGGGCACTACGGAAGACGAATGTCCGACTCTTAAATAATTTTGCGGCTGAGATAATGCCCGTGTGGTCGTGATGACCATGAGTGAGTTGGATTCGTAAGACTGAAATTTGGGCGGAGAGCATT
>JAFGHZ010000053.1 GCA_016929875.1 Dehalococcoidales bacterium | reverse complement strand
GCTTCCATAGCGATTTTAGCGCTATTTCTCGCCAGTTGGCTCGCTTTTTCGGCTTGTCTCATCACATCGCGCGATGCTTCGTTAGACTGCTCGGTCAATCGTTTCATTTCATCGATTGTAGTTCTGAGCACTGCCAGGGTAGATTCCCTCATTCTTTCGGACTTCGCAATCGCTTCCCCGGATTCCTTACGTGCTGACTCCGCCATCTCCTTCATTACCGTAATTGCATTCTCCTGAGAATCAACCGTGTTCCGGTTTGATTCCTTGACAACGTCAGTGGCATTAGTGATTTCAGCTATCAAATTTTGATTGACGGCCCTGACCGATTCCCCGATTTGCTCTATCTGTTCCAGCGCCTCGGCAGTCGCTTTTCTAGAACCTTCAGCAGATTCCAGTGCCGTTTTCCCGGTTTGCTCCGCTTTAACAGCCGCCTCGGCAGACTCTTTTTTCGCCAGTTCGACAACCTCCAGGACATCCTTCCCGATTTCATCGATTTGGGAAATTGCATCCGCGTGGGCTTTCTCGGCACCAGCCGCAGTTTCCTGTATTATCTTGCCGGACTGTTCAACCCTGTCCACTGCCTCGGCAACACCTTTTTGCAACGTTTCGACAGCTTTCCGAACAGTCTCTTCAGCCTCATCGGCCCGCGCATTCACGGAATCGACGGCTTTATTTGCGGCGTCAGCCGCAGCCGAGGCCTCCTGTCCGATTTTCTCGGCTCTATTCACCGCCTCAACAGTGGTGTTTCGTACCGTTTCGACAGTTTGTCGGATGGTTCTCTCGATTTCATTTACCCGCTCGCTAGCCGAGTCAATGGCTTTTTTGGATGCGTCCGCGGCATCCAGTGCCATTTGCTCGATCTTCTCAGCTTTACTCACTGCCTCGGTAGATGCCTTCCTCGCTTCTTCGACAACCCGCTCGGCTTTAGTTACTGCTCCGGCAGACGTTTTCCTTGTTTCCTCAATAATCTGAGCAAGGTTGTTCACCCGGTTTTCTAATTCCGCTTTATGGTTCTCCACCTCGGTCATCAGGGCATCGCTGGATGCCTTGACAGTTTGAATCGCACCCTCGGCTTTTCCGATTATTTTCCGGTAATTATCTTCATATTCTCCGGTACTTTTTACCGCAGACGTATATGCCGCTTCGGCTTTGGCAATGGCATCTTTCGACTTCGCATGGGCTTCCGATACCAGCTGTTGCACGGATTGCGTCAATCTCTCGGTTTTAAGGACAGCTTCATCGGTAGTTGTTTGGTAACGCTCGGCAGCTTCGCCGGCAATCTTTATTCTATTTTCACTCCGGGCAATTAATTCCTGGGCTTTTGCCTCGAAATCCCCGATAACCTGCTGGGTCTGCTTGGAGATTTTATCTAATCGTGAGACGGCTTCTTCGTACTTCTTACGCGATGCATCAATCGTCTTTCTGGTAAGTTCGTCAATTTTCTCGACTTGCCCGACAGCCTCGCGGGCAGTTTGCTGTAATTCGGCAGTCGCCGTTTTTGTCGCCTGTCCCGTCTCTTCAATCTTCTGCAGGGCTGATTTAGAAATAAGAATGGATTCTTCGGCTACCTTCCGCGACGAATTGGCAGCCTCTTCAGCCTGACGCATCGTATCTTCGGCAATTTTTCGCGATACGTTGACGGTCTCTTCGACACGACGCGTCGTCTCCTCAGCCGCCTTACGCGAAAGATTGGCGGACTCTTCGGCACGACGCATTGCCTCTTCGGCGATTTTCCGCGATGAACCGGCGGTTTCTTCAGCACGGCGTATCGACTCTTGTACGGTCTTGATAGACTCTTTTACGGATTTATTGGCTTCTTCATTGGCCGCCTGAACTTGCGCTACAAAGTCATTGAACTTGATGATAATAGCATCCGTGGCTTCCTTATTTGCCCTGATTGTCTCGTTGGCTTTCTTGACAACGGCTTCCAGGTTTTCCTGAGCCTTTTCTATGGTCTGGACGGCAAGTCTGGTATTTGCATCCGCCTTTTTGACCGCCTCCGTGGATTCTTTCTTGGCCTTTTCCGAAACGTCGACCGCTTCCTGGCAGATTTCCTCGGTCCGGACCATAGCCTCTTGAGAGGCGCGAATGGACTCTTCCGCTACTCTACGTGCCACATCACCGAGCTTTTCAGCGCGGTCGACGGCTTCTTGAAAATTAGAATAGTTCTTTTCCATATTTCTTCAGCGACTAGCAGTACTGCTCTTCTTTGTCGAGATTGGATATCGCCAAAATTATAACCTACCAAGCAGGCGAAATCAATATTCATCTCAATCGAACAAGAAGGGGAAAATGCCCCTCGTGCCTGTTCTTGCACAGTACCTTAGTACGGGAACGATAGTTGTACAGGCAACAACTATCGGATACAATAGCTGTAAGCTCAAGGAGGGGAAAATGTCCAAAAAAGTTCTCATCGCCTACGGAACACGGTACGGCGCTACTGCTAGTACCTCGGATGAAATCGCCAAAGTCCTTCGGAATGAAGGATTAGATGTCAGGGTGGTTAACGTCGGCAAAGGAAAGGTCAAAGCTATTGCGGAATACGACCTGGTCATCATCGGCAGCGGAATGCAGATGGCAAAATGGACCGGCGCCGCCGAAAGTTTCCTGGGAAAGTTCCAGAAAGAGCTGGCGAGCAAGAAAGTGGCGCTTTTCGTGTCCTCCGGAGCTCAGGCATTACTTGAGTACGACAAGAAGACTGATGAAATCGAAAAGGCGAGAAAACAATATCTCGAGGACAAAGCCGCAAAATACAACCTCCATCCCGTTTCTATGGTCATATTCGGGGGCGTCTGGGACTATAATCAAATGTTCTTTTTACTCAGGAAAACACTGGGAAGTTTCAAACCCAAAATAGAAGAGGCCGGATTTAAAGAAATAAAGCCGGGGCTTTACGACACCCGTAATTGGGACAATATCAGGGCATGGGCGAAAGAAATCGCCGCAAAACTTTGAAAACAAACCGGGGCTCACCCTCCCCTGCTCGATAGGACGATTATCCCTTAACTGTCTTCATACTGGAAAACTTCCTCCAGGGATACCCCGAAGACCCCGGCAACCCTGAATGCCAGTTCGATGGACGGTACGTATTTCCCCTGCTCGAGTGCGATGATGGTTTGACGTGTACACCCTGCCCGCTGAGCTAGTTCCTCCTGCGTCATCTCATTATTATCGAAGCGCAGTCTCCTGATGCGGTTCTCTATCCTACCCATCGCGGTTCATCCTCCAGTAACCGACCAGAATACCGATACACTGAGCGATTGCACTAACGCACAGGATAGTGAAGAACATCACATAAAGGAAAACAGCAGGGACTCCCTGACCGCGGAACCCTTCCGTCAACCCGATAACCCAGGCTACCAGCATCAAGATGACGGACAGCCATTGTATTCGCGGGGAGCGGTCATAAATTAGTTTATCGCGTTCGTCCACCAGGTTAGGTTTGCGGAGTATCGGATAGAACAGAACCAAATACACGATGAGTCCACCAATCCAGATACCGTCCATAATCAGACGGAAAGCTTGGTCTGTATCGAAGGCGGTGGCGCCTCCTTTGAGAATAAAAACCACAACAATCGCGATAGTCCAGGCGATACCGAAGATAAGCCCGTAAAAAGCTCTTTTCTGTAATGGCGCCATAGTTCCTTGCCTCCCGTGATATCAAGAATCTAGTATCTTTCCCACGTCATAATGTAACACATACATAACACAATGTCAAGTATAGCTTACATCAGAGACAGAAAACGGGTGAAATCTTTTAGAAATCGAGGGCTTATTACTTCCCGGATTGGAAGTCAGAATTTGCTTTAATTTTCAGTCGGACGACTACTCAAACTAGTGATTCCTGCGTCGGTAAATCACAGTCGATACATAAGGATTCCAGAGGTAGTCCGATCGCTTCTGCCAGCTCATGGACGGTAGTATATTCCAGACTGTCGATACCCAGTAGTTTAATTCTCTTTTTAATTGAAGGGACCTGAGCGGCCAGGAGTTCTCCTTTTTTGATTGTTTTCCCCCACTGGCAGTAGGAAAAAGAATCCGGATTGGAAATTCTGAAGTGAATCTCGCCAATACCAAGTGCTCTGAGTTTAGGCACCAGATTTTTCTCAATCTGAGTGCCCCTGCGAACAGAATCGTCGCAAAGTACTACTCTCTTACCGGCATAACTCTCGCCGCTTCTCAATTGTTTGACATGGGCCTCCATCTCTCTTTTTGTTTGAGTTGATCGCGGATAACTCCTGCCGGAATACGGATACTTGATTATTACCTCGTCATATACGGGGATTCTGTCTATTTTTTTCTCATTTATTTGACGGCAGAACTCCTGGTGATACCCTATAGCGCTGAATCTCCCCGAATCAGGCACGGGAGCAACGATATCCGGAATAAAATCTTGCTGTATATCTCTTTTAGCCAGAGCCGCACCCAATCTTTTTCTCACTGCTGAGACAGCCACATTTTTGAACACTGCTGTCGGGAAATTTGTATAAACCCAGACGAAAGTGCAAATCTGAGTTTTACCGTTGGCTATTTTACCTTTTGTTTCAACACTGTCCCCACTCAACAGGACGATTTCACCGGGTTCTAAATCCCTGAGGTAATTAAATCCCCAGTTCGCAAAACCACACGGGTCGGTAGTGACTGCCACTGCACCGGCTTTTTCACCGAGAACCATTGGCCAGCGACCGCTCGGGTCGGAGAATGCATAGATTCCCTGAGGGGTAAGTATCGCTACCGAATAAGCCCCCTGGATTTCACTGTTCATTTTCTTGATGCCGTCGACAAGTCCTTTTCCTCTCGCGAGTAATTTGGTAATAATCTCAATATCTGAACCGCCCCAGGCAAAAGAATGGCCTTCGTCCATGAGTTTTTTTACTAACTCGTCCCGGTTAATAATATTGCCGGAAAAACAGGCAGCGAAACTACCGAATTTCGAATCGACTAAAATTGGTTCTCGATTATCACCGCAGTAACCGATTCCCATAATTCCTTCAAGGCCCGTTAGATCATCGGCAAAGGTCTGTCTGAAAAGTCCCCGATGGGTGCGGATATTTATTTTCTCTCCATTGTATGTCGAGAGCCCTGCGTAGTCCTCACCCAGATGCTGTTGGTAGAAAGTCATCCCGAACAGGTCTTCCAGAAAAGTGCCCTGATACTTTTTGGCATCAACACTCAAAGCAAAAAACCCAGCCATTACGCACCTCTATTCCGAAACCTAGTTTTAATGGTTCTTCTTAGTGTACCTTACTATTATAACTTTTTTACTGTTGTTAGCAAAAATGGAAAAACCCCCGAAATCATTTAGAAATCGAGGGCTTTTTAACTTCAAAAATAGGTAGCGGAACGACAGTTAAGTCTCGCGTAAATCTATTTACTCGTGTTTGTACGATTTCACCATCTCTACACCCACAAAACAACCCGTTTCGTGGTCTTCTATGGTCTATTGAAATATATCCGCCTATCTACGATTACGACCACCACTATAGCCGCCACGATTACCGCCATACCCGCCGCCTCTATTATCACGATAACCGCTTCTGCCTTCACTGCTAGGCGGTCTGGCCGCATTAACTGTCAATGTACGCTCTTTTAGCTGTTTGCCATTTAATGCATCGATAGCGGCTTGCCCCTCAGATATGGTGGGCATTTCTATAAACGCAAATCCTTTTGACCTTCCACTGTACTTGTCGGTTATGATGCTGACAGATTCGACTTTTCCGAAAGCGCTGAATTCCGACCTTAATTCATCTTCGGTAGCATCATAAGATAAATTGCCTACATAAATTTTCATAGTTGTCTCCTATTTTTTCTTTTTCCATCCAATATGCTATTGGACCGTAAATATAATTGCGACTGCTTTTGGGGTTCTAACTGCTTCTACTCATGTCAAACCGATATTTTTTGCCTATTCCCTGCCTGCGGAACTTAGCTTTCAGTATCATGGGAGAAGAATGCCTGATTTCTTTGGCGGACGAAGGTACCTCGTAATCAAAACCCTGTAAAGTACGCCTCTCCAGAGGTTTCTTGAGCACTTTCTCGATATCGCGTACCAGCGTGTTATCTTCACCTGTCACAAAGGTAAACGCCTCACCGGTTTCATCGACACGCCCTGTACGTCCGATACGATGAGTGTAGGCGTCGACACTCTCAGGTATATCGTAATTGATAACATGAGATATACCCGATACATCGATACCGCGGGCAGCAATATCGGTTGCAACCAATATCTTGACATCACCTGAACGGAACCGTTCCAAAGCCGACTGGCGTCTTTGCTGGGAAAGATTACCCTGCAATGAAGCAACTCTGTGCCCGGCTTTATGGAGTTGCTCCGAGAGACGCTCCACGCGATGCTTGGTGCGCGCAAAAACCAGCACTGAATCTGTTTTGGTCTGGTACAAGAGTTCCATCAGCAATGCGGTCTTGAGATGTTGCTTAACCGGGTATAATGCATGAGATACCGTCGCAACCGGTGCGGTGTGCCCGATTTGTACGGTGACCGGATTTTGCAAGATTTCTTTTACAAGACGACGGATATCGTCAGGCATCGTCGCAGAAAAAAGCAATGTCTGTTTCGGCTGTAAAATACACTGTAAAATGTTCTTGATATCAGGTAAAAAGCCCATATCGAACATCCGGTCTGCTTCATCAATTACCAGGACTTCCAGATGTGATAAATCCATGTCTCCCTGCCATATATGGTCAAGTAAACGGCCGGGGCATCCAACCGCAATTTCCGCGCCGGCACGTAATTTTCGTATTTGCTGGTCTTTGCCTACTCCACCATAAATAGACACGGCCCTTAAGCCTGTTGCCCGTCCTAATGTGGAGAAAGCCTCACAGGTTTGTTCCGCCAGTTCACGCGTAGGTGATACTACAAGAGCACGCAAGATACCCCTTTTACCCTGTTGCAAACGATGCAGAATCGGTAACGCAAAAGCGGCCGTTTTACCGGTGCCAGTTTGCGCCAGCCCCAAAACATCTCGACCTTGCATCGCAGGAGGTATAGATTGAAGTTGAATCGGTGTTGGTGTCACATAACCAAGCGCTCGCACACCAGCCATAACGCTCGGATGGAAATTAAAGGTTTCGAAATTCATTAAACTCCTAAAAATAAAGTAATGCCATATGAAACATATACTGGATTTTTAACCCGGGAAAAAACAGGTATCGATAGAAGCACAAGACGGTATTACCCGCCCTGTGCTTCTATAAAGGCAGAGCTTACCGGGTTACTTTGATGGTGTTGAAGCAGTCTCTGCAATATACCGGTCTACCGCTTCTCGGTTCGAACGGTACTTCAGTAGTTTTTCCGCATTGTGCGCAAGTGGCAGGAAACATTTGCCGTTGTGACTGGAAATGTGAGCCACTTCTCTGGTAGCCATTACTATCCTGCCGCTGTTTTCTTGCCTGACGGCATGAAGGACAACGCTTCGGTTCGTTAGTGAAACCTTTTGAGGAGAAAAACTCCTGTTCTTCAACAGTAAATGCAAAAGTAGTCCCACAATCGGAACACTGGAGTGATTTTTCCTGAAAACTCATTGGATGACCTCCTTTTCACTTATTTGTTAGAGTTACGGTCATCCAATACTATTGAATCTGATCGATGTCGAAAAAGCATTAATAACCTAAACTGAAACTATATTAACTATACAATAAAATGGTATATTTTGCAAAACATAACTTGAAAATACTAATAAAAAGTATCTTATGGCACTGATATCATAATAGCCTAAAATGTTGCCCTAAATTATTGGTTAATTTACCACTGAACGAACATCGGGATGTCTCTCCCTTTATGCTCATACTTCGCGTTGTAGTCAAGTGGCTTTTAATCCGATAAATCCGCTTGAAAGCTTATTTAGAGAGGGACATTTGAGTTCACCCGGAAGACGTCCCATCCCCGGACCCAAGAATGTCACCGTCCGCCAGAGACACTTCTTTTCTCTTAACCGGCCTGATTGTGAGGCACAGTATAAAGGCAATAAGGCTAAGAGCTATCAAAATAATAAAAGCCAGGTGGTAACTGCCCTGGGAATCGTATATCAGTCCGGTGATGAACGGCCCTATACCTGCCCCGATACTGGCTATAAAAAGAGCCATCCCGTAGTTCACTCCGTGAGATTTCATTCCGAACAGATCGGCGACCATCGGGGATATCACCGTGTAAAAACCACCGTGAGCGAACCCATAGGCCAGAGCAAAAAGGTAGAGCATCCACTGGCCTCCGGTCAGTTGCAAAAACGTTAAGGACGCCAGAAGGATAACGTAGCAGATTATAATTGACTTCCTGGTGCCTAGCCTGTCTCCGCTCCTGCCGATAACCAGCCTGCCTGCTATGCTGGCTCCCCCTATGAGTGAGGCGGTTATTGCGGCGGCGGCAATGGGTATGTCGCCATCGGTAGCATAAGGCACGATATGAATCATTATAGACTGCGTAACATAGCCGGTGAAAAAATACATCGAGCAGAAAATCCAGAACATCGGGGTTTTCAACGTCTCAACAAAGGTGAGATGAACACCGCCGCTCAACTTTGAGACCAGTGCCGCCTCATCCGAACCCAACGGCTTCAGCCCTGATTCTCCCGGGTCGCGTTTTAAAAGAATTGAAGCGGGGACAATTCCTATAGCACCTATTATACCCAGGATAACGCAGGCCAGCCTCCAGTCATAGGCCTCAATGAGCCAGCCCGCGACCGCCGGTATGATAAACATACCGAGGCCGGTTCCGACTTTAACGATTCCAGTCATCAGACTGCGGTTTTTGAGGAACCACCGGGTAGTAGTGGAAAGAAGCGCAACGTTGCCGCTTGCGGAGGCGACTCCGATTATAAAAGAGTAGTAGAAATACAACTCCCATATGCTGTTCAGCCTCGACATCAGCAGTAAGCCAACTGCCAGCAACACACCGCTCACCGCTATTACCTTTTTCGGGCCAAATCTGTCTGTAAGTCCGCCTACTAAGATACCCGCTAGCCCTACCAGCAAGGAAAAGACAGAATTAGCGCCGGAGATGATGGCACGGTTGGTATTCAGTTCCTGTTGTAAAGAACCGAAGAAGACGCCGTAGGTGCTTGCCACACCATGCATAATGGTCAGGATAAATATGGAAGCGGCTACAATGATGTAACCGTAGAAAATGTTTTGCTTAGGTTGTGTTGACAAAAACCTTTTCCTGTTTTATTCCGTATTGGGAACGGGATAAATTTTAGCACCCAGTTTTTTGATAGTCAATCTTATTTTACTACCTATATAGCAATTTAGTAGCAAAAATAGAAAAACTCTCGAAATCGTTAAAAAAACGAGGGCTATTTTACTTTCCCGAATTGGAAAGTTGAGAATGTGAGAGAGGTTAAATTTAGCCGCTAGTGAACTTTCGACATCTCTTTTACAAGTTGCAATTGCAACGTCCCATATTCTTCGTGAGTCCAGTACTTTCCCACAGTGCTTTTTCTTCCAGACAAAGGGAGATATCCAGGTCCGGACGAACACTCCGCGCAGATTTGATAATGAATGAATAAACCTCGTGGCGGAGGCTGTGTGGATATCGTTCCCTCCCATCTTCTGCTTTATAAATTGAATGGTCGATGTGCTCTGACACCACGTTTTGTGTTCCCATCTTTTTCTCCATAAGGTCACGAGCGCTCCGGTAGATACAGATTCCGCCGATTGTCAGACGCTGTATGGGCACAGTCTCAAGTAGGCGCCTTGTGAATGTACTGTACAAACTTCGCCAGTCGTCAATTGGGATGACGGGCATCATAATGGCGCGCACGGGATAACCACGTTCGGAAACACGACGCATAGCAATGAGACGCTGATTGACACTGGGTGTGTTTTCCTCAAAGATGGACGATACTTCCGGTGGGTTCACGCTCCACGAAAGAATGGAGTTACCGCGATGGTCTAAGTCTAAAAGGCGGTCAACATAAGCGCTCTTTGTCAGAAGAGTGAGGCGTGCCCATGGATGTGCGGCGAAAAAGGGTACCATGACCGTGGAGTAAGCTGTGAGAGGGTCCAATGCCAAAGCATCCTGGAGTTTACCGAGGTAGAACGCCGTAGGCGTCGCTAGCCTTAGTGCGATATTATCGATTTGCTGTAATATCTCTGGTAAGTTTACGTAGATCTTGACCGAGGGCGAGAACTTAACGCCTGGGGTCCCTGCCAGATAACAGTACTTGCAGCCGTATGGGCAAAATCCATAGGGAGAGAAGTGCCAATAATTTGGGCAGGTGTTCCCCTTCTCTTCGGCAAAGCGCACCGCCGATGCAAGCTCACCGAACACAAGAGTATGCTTACCGGTCTGATGAAGGTCGAGAGAAGTTTGTCCGTTCAATTCCAGCCGGTTATGTGTTACGGCAAACCTTTCTTCCACACATGCCTCAGGGTAGAGAGCGCAGATTCGTTCGACAAACCTCCTACGTTCTAACGTGGCCACACTACCCTTGGTAAGGTAGATGTGAGACGGCTGAAAATTGGCTGGACGAAAAGGTTCGTAATCTTGTGGTAGCGATAGTGAGATTATTCGCTGTCGAAGAAACTCTAACTGTTCTGCATTAGCCATAGGTCATACTCTAACATAATTAGAACATTTGAACTATATCCGGTTATAGTTTATTCGATTAACCCCAAAATTGCAAGGCTTTGAAATGACACGACATATGCTTTCTCTTTTTATAACGACGTTTTCAGCGCAAGAAAATAACGACACAAAAGAGTATTCCTTTGTAACATAATATGCTATGCTTTGCTTGCCAAATTAGTACAAGCGTTCTATTTGCCCTAACGAAGATTGGTAAAAGGCGGTAAGAAACAAATGTTTACGAACAATACCCTTAATAACTACGAATGGCGGCGACTCCACGAGAAGCTCGATAGAGCTATCGCGGAAGCTGCACTTGGTTATTTGCATACACTCACCGTTCGCAGAATACCCATCAAGGCACAACAGTTGAGTAACGAGTTAGATGAATTAAGGTTGGGTAGAGAACCTGACTATGATGTGCCGGGTATTCCTCTTGTTTACGCTCTCAAGTATATGCCCAAGCGTGTCGTTTCGATATTCGGATCATTACTTTCTGTGCTTGATGACTGGCATCCAAAGTCAGTACTGGATATTGGAAGCGGGACTGGAGCGACAGCCCTTGCGGTGGATTTATTAGATACCCCTCATCATATCAACCTCTTGGGAATTGAGCCAAGTCAGGAGATGATCCTTTTCTCTGAGTGCTCTGGATGGTTGGATCATGTCTCGGCTAAGTATAAACAAGGCTCGATTGCAGACTTGGTAAAAGACAGAAGTTTTTTGATTTATGATCTGACCGTTTTTTCTGCCTGCTTCCCATACGGCTTCGATAACTGGAGTCCTTTACTAACCGCACTTGGTGACTATGAAGGACAAGAATCTAAGATGATCTTGGCAGTTGAACCGGACGCGAAGTCCGACCTCTTGGTATCTTTTCGAAATCGGCTCGCTTCCAAGGGATGGCCTACTATCACCTTTTGCTGTCACGATCTCCCAGATGTTATAAAAGATAACACTCTTCCGCTTCCTCAGATGTTGAATGTTTGGCAGCGTCTTGGCATGAATGACTCAGACCAACCCAGGACTTGGTGGAATCCACCCGATGACAAGTTCTTGGTGGCAAACCCCAAACCAACTCAGGCTTCGCAGTCACTACCGATCACAGGTACACTAGATAGTTTTAAATTATGGAATCGTAATAGCCTTTATAAATCACATGTTTTACAGTAATGGAATATTTGTAGGTTTGCTACTAGTATGCGCATCTATATGAATAGTATGCTAGTCATTTTTGTTATAAGCTTGACTTCTGTTTAGGAAAAGTTTACAGGACGTTTACTGGGCTTTGGAAGACAGTCCTCGAATGCCATAGGAAGTACAAAATAGTCTTATCTCGGTCACAGTGGCAATGTCCAATCACACAGCAAAAATTGAAAATTAGAACTCGTTTGGAACTTGTTGCTTGAAATTTGGTACTTGGTAGGGCGGTAAGGAGAGGGGTCTGGTAGAGCGGATTGTACAAAAGATAGAACTTTTTGCCTGACTTTCAGTATACCATAAATGCACTAGTTAGAGTCATCACAACCGGGCGCTAATATACAACACGCAAAACCAAGACGTTTGAGTGAGCATTCAGCCTATAATATTATACCTCTTATACCTCTAAAGAACCTTTTCATAGACACAAAGCAAGCCATAGTCTAGAATTAGGTTATTACTAACCTCCATTTTCAAAATTGTAACAATAACTCATCCAATATCGTTTAATAAGGGGTAGGCCAGTTGCAGGAAAATAAAACTCCTGACTTATCATCTGAAATTGAAAGACTGGTAGACGAAGCCAAAAGTGGTGATGGGGATGCTTTTGGGAGGCTGTACGATATGCACGTCGATCGGGTGTACCGGCATATCTACTACCGGGTAAATAGTAATGCCGATGCGGAAGATCTTACCCAACAGGTCTTTATTAAAGCATGGCAGGCAATTGGCCGTTATAAGCAGACAGCCAGCCCGTTCCTTGCCTGGTTAATCAGGATAAGCCATAACACGGTTATTGATTTCTACCGGTCGAGGAAATCTGAGACATATATAGATTTTGATATTATTGCCACCAAACCGGAAACAGACCCGGAGCATATGGTAGAAGCTGAATTTAATAAGCAATATATGAGGCAGGCAATTAACAAGCTTAAGGGAGATCAGCAACAGGTTATTCTAATGAGGTTTATTGAAGACTTCTCTTACCCCGAAATCGCCGCTGCCCTGGGGAAAAGCGAAGGGGCGATACGGGTAATTCAACATCGTGGCCTAGCCAAATTGAAAACGATACTGGAAAAGGCACAGCAGTGAAAAGGGTAGAAGAAATATTAATCCATTGTATCGATGATATTAAAGCGGGTAGAGCAACTCTAGCCGAGTGTCTTGAACGTTACCCTGATGTGCGTGCTGAATTGGAGCCATTGCTGAGAGTCGCTCTAGCCATCAAAGAAAAACCAGACGTCAAACCTTCTGATGCTTTCAAAATCAGAGCTAGAGCCAGACTGATAGAGCATATTTATGCCAGCCAATCCCAGAAGAAAACCATCGTCCCATCATCCCAACCCGGCATCAGATATAGCTGGTTTACCGGGTGGACAAGAGCGGTAGCTATTACTGTTGCAGTCGTACTGGTCGTTGCTGCAGCAGGTACCGGAACAGCTTATGCCTCACGCCCCAGTCTACCCGGTGATACTCTATACTCTGTAAAACTCGGGACAGAACAACTTCAAAGAATATTCACGTTCGATACTGCCGCCGAAGTAGAACTGGAGCTCAAGTTTGCTGATATTCGTCTTAATGAGATAGATGAACTGGCTAGTATGCCGGCAGACCAAGCTGCCACAATCAACAGCGGTGGCAGTACAGTTCTCGCGATGTCTGTCATCGGCTTCATGTCTAATAAATCTGAAGAAACTTATATTACACAAGCGGAACGAATCGAACAAGCGGCGGCAGGCTATGAGAAAAACCTGAACATGGCGATTACGAAGTCAGAGCAAGTGAGTAACAACACAGAACTATTGGAAAAGGTAGCATTAGCTATACTAACTCACCTTGACAGACTTGACGAAATCGAAGACAAAACTTTCGGAGAGATGGTACAGATAATTGCCCGTTCAAAAGCAGTAGCCTTAAATGGGCACATGAACGCAGTGAACAATTTAGCTTTTGTAAACCTTGTCAGAGCTAACGAGATAAATCAGCAGGCAATTCAGAATAGACTGGAAAGAGCTGAGGCTGAAGCAGCTAAAGGTAAAAATACAGAGGCTCAGAACGCTTTGCAAGAGATGGAAAAACTACGTCAGTTCGGCGATGAAATTCCAAATTCGAATATGGATAAAGGCCAAGATTCCGAATCTACTAATGGAGACAACGGTACTACCCCGGGAATGCAGCATGAAACTCCAGATTCTGACAACGGGCAGTCTTCTCAAGGAACTACTGATGATACAAATCCGTCGGACCAAGGACAGGGTACACAAAATCAAACCCAACAGGACGGACAAGAGAATCCTACCATTAAGCCGCCTACTTCTCCGACTGAAACCACTCCTAACGGAAATGATGGGAATACGCAACCACAAGGAGATAATTCTAGCGGGTCCGGTGGTTCTTCGCAGTAATCAGGGCAAAGCCCATCAGGAAGCTGACTTAAATATTTCCCTCTAAATTAATATGATTGCTAGCCAATTCTTCTTCGTACTTTTTCACCCCGACTGAAATACGCTGTAACAAATTCCGGTTATGTTCCGTTCTCTCCTCGTATCTTTACTTATCATTTATTTTCTTTCAGTCGATATTTTAATACCACTTAAAAAACAGTGGTTGTAACAAACAACCGGATTCCCCCGTTAGATATAGTGAAAAAACTATAACGCATTTAAGACAAAGGAGGGAATAATGAAGAAAAGCCTGATGATGATTGTGCTCCTAACTCTATCGCTCTTACTTGCGGTAGGGTGTACCGGCGGATTATCTACCACAACTTCCACAAAAACGCCGACATCAATAGTTCCAGAGGCATTGTCGTTGGTAATTACAGGGCCTGCTGATGAGGCAATAGTAAATACGTCTCGCATCACGGTATCAGGGAAAACCATTGCCGAAGCAGTAGTGAGTATTAACGGGGCAATTGCCATTGTTGACTACCAGGGGATATTCACCGGTGAAGTGAACCTGGATGCAGGTCCTAATGTTATAGAAGTTGTTGCCAGCGACTTCTACGGCAATGAAAAGTCAGCTATGCTTACGGTGATTTATACTGCGGCACTACCTCTTACGGTCAGTGAACCAGTTAATGACTCGGTGGTAACGTCCCAGTCCGTGACCGTTAAAGGTACGACAAATGCGGATGCCGTGGTCAGTATCAATGGCAAGATTGTCTCGGTGGATGCCTCCGGGAATTTCAGCGAACCGGTTACTTTGGAGTTAGGTCCGAATCTTATCGAAGTAGTTGCCAGTGATTTCTACGGCAATACGGCAAATGTAGCTATCACAATAATATGCAATCCGTAAAACATTGATCTTAATTTAGCTCACTAATAAAACAAAGGAGAAAATAAAATGAAAAAGTTAGGAATCATCACAAGTGTATTGGTCGGAGTCGCGATGCTGGCTGTTAGTGGGGGTAGTGTAATGGCTGCTAGCAATGTAGAAACCGCTCCTTATCTTGCAGTTGCACAAGTTGAGCAACTGTATCAGGGGATTGTGGGTACTGTCGGCGCTGACAGTGACATCGCCGGTGGTATTCTTAAAGTCACGACTAAAAGTCTCGGCGAAGTAGAAGTCGTGTTGAATGAAGCTACAATTTATTCCGCTCCGGGGCAGGCAGAAGTAGCTAAGGAAGATATTGCAGTTGGTGGACGGGTAGCGATTTTAGCTACTCTTGGTGAGGATGGGAAATATGTTGCCCTGCGTGTTATGGCAGTGCCCAAAACCCCGACCCGGCAACATGTCAGCGGAGTAGTCGTTTCCGTTGAAAATAAAGTGATGACTGTCATGAATGCCGCCGGTGAGACAATAACGATTGAACTGCCCGATGGCGTAAAAGGCGGTGTAGTCGGTGATTTTATCTCAACATCCGTACGCAAAGCTGCTAGTGGCGAGAAACCGGTAGCTACCGGTACCCAGACGGCGGCAGAAGTCCAGACCAGACTGCAAACCCAGCTAAATGCGGTAGCTGGGCAGCAGGTAGCCACTCAGGCTGAGGTGCAGACTAGAGAGCAGACCATGACCAAATTGGGAGAAAAACTCGAAGGATTAGTTTTACAAAACAAAGGGGTGCTTGAGAAAGTGATGGCAAAAGCGCCTGAATCAGCTAAAGCCGGCATTCAGGCAGCAATCGGTAATTGCGAGCAAAGAATGGAGCAAGCTCGCCAAGCTATCCAGAATGCGCAGCAAAAAGCAGGGGGAACACAGCAATCCACACAATCCGGGCAGGCTACAAATACTCCTGGTTCAACCACAACACCCGGCGGACAGGGAGGTAAACCTTAGCTAGTAAAAATTATGCTTGCCACTATCAAATAGCAATACAAAATAAAGAGAGGAGTCGAATCTATGAAGAGGTTGGTAAAAATACTAGGATTAACACTAGCAGTGGTAGCAATCATGACAGTGGCTTTTGTAGGTACGGTTTCTGCCAGCTCCGGACCGTTGGGGCCTGCGCCCAACTCTGGTGACGGTGTTTCAGACGGCAGCGGGTTTGAAATTCCTAATGGACCCAACGCTGATATCGGCTCAGGAACTGGACCGGTGGGCTCCGCTCCTAATTCAGGAGACGGTATCCCAGACGGTAGCGGATTCTAATCCACTAGATAAATATGATATAAATTGAGAAAGGGCGGGTTATCTGCCCTTTCTCAATTTGTTTGTGTCAGCTAAAAGATAACGAAATGATTATTGGTTATTTCAAAGTAAAGAGGATTCCGTTTATTGAAAGGGAATATGTCAGGGTTCTACTGTTGCACCCTTTGTGTATTCAATGAGCATTTTTTGTAAACAAAGTGTGCAGAAAGTTGACAGAGCTTTAAACCCTGTACAACCCGCTTTGAGGCTGGTAGCGGGGGTTGGATTTGAACCAACGACCTTCGGGTTATGAGCCCGACGAGCTGCCACTGCTCCACCCCGCGTCGACCAACTATTCAAATATACACCAATCGCCATCGTAGTTCAAGGAAAGACGTCTGAACGCCTCATAATTAGCACACCTGTTCGAATTTCCTTTGACAATCACGCCTGAATATGCTATAATTTGAATCTAACATGAAGTTCATTCCTTTTTCAGACAGTAATAAATACGTCACCTGGGAACAGTGGGTACAAAAAAGTCTAAAACGGAATTGGAAGGAACTCCGTCAAAGGGTGGCGTAAAAGCCCGTCTCTTCGATTCGTTTGATTCGGATTGACACACTCTCTGCCGCAACCGATAACATTGCTTATCGATACATTCATTGCGCCTTCTTTCCCCTATCATCCTCTCTTCGCGATGAGATATTTGACCGCAGGTTTTCTCCCTGCTACACTTGGAATATAGAGAATCGATTAGTAAGATAGTAAAAGTCAGCAAAGAAATAGTCTCTACCATAAGGAGGGAACGATGTTCTTAGCGATTGATATCGGCAACACCAACGTCACTCTGGGCATATTCGAAGGCGACAAATTACGCTATACCTGGCGGCTGGAAACCAATATCCACAAGATGCCCGACGAATATGCCACCACGATGATAAGCCTCTTCCAGCTCCGGAAAATCGCTGTATCGGATATCACCGAAGTGGCCATGTGCAGTACCGTACCGCCGCTTGTCCCGATTTTTATCGAACTTCTCAACAACTACTATAAAATTAATCCGCTCGTGGTCGGCCCCGGCATCAAAACTGGCATCCGGGTCAGAATGGACAATCCCAAAGAAGTAGGCGCCGACCGCATCGTGAACACCGTGGCCGGCTACCGCCTCTACGGAGGTCCCACTATTATTGTCGACCTCGGTACCGCCACCACTTTCGATACAATCTCAAAGGAAGGCGACTTCATCGGCGGAGCGATTGCTCCCGGCCCGATGACTGCCGCAGAAGCCCTCTTCTTAAGAACGGCCGCCCTCCCCCGCATCCAGTTTACTCACCCTCAGAAAGCCATCGGCACCAACACGATTACCGCAATGCAATCCGGTATCATGTTCGGTTATGCCGGGCTGGTAGAAGGCGTCGTCGCTCATATCGAAAAGGAACTCGGTGAGAAAGCTAGTGTAGTAGCTACCGGCGGTTACGGTGAAATCTTCGCTAAAGAAACCAATATTTTCAAATTTGTCAACCCCGATATCACACTCATCGGACTGAGCATGATTTACCAGATGAATAAATGACACTCGGCTTTTGTCATTCTGAGGAGATATTGCAATGCTAAAAAACAAAACAGTGGTACTCGGTATCACCGGCGGCATCGCCGCTTACAAAGCTGTGGACATCGCCAGCAAGCTGACTCAGGCAGGGGCAAATGTCAGAGTAGTTATGACCAAATCCGCCCTCGAATTCATTACTCCCCTGACTTTCGAGAGCATCACCGGCAATACCGTCGTTACCGATATGTTCCAACCCAATGCCGAACACCGCATTAACCATGTTGCCCTTTCCGAGGTCGCAGACGTAATCGTCATTGCACCGGCGACCGCCAACATCATCGCCAAGCTCGCCTGCGGAATCGCGGATGATATGCTCACCTGCACGGTCCTGGCAACCAGGGCTCCTGTTATTGTCTCGCCGTCGATGCACACCAATATGTATGAGAACAGCATCACTCAGGAAAATATCGCCAAACTCAAAAAGAGGGGCTTTAAGATGATCGAACCGCAGGCAGGAAGGCTTGCCTCCGGCGGATATGGGGTCGGACGTCTGCCCGATACGGAAACAATCATCGGCGCCATCCGTCAAACACTCGGCAAAAACGGCGATTTGAAAGGCAAAAAGGTCGTGGTCACTGCCGGCGGCACGCAGGAAGCTATCGACCCGGTACGTTACCTCGGCAATCGGTCTTCCGGCAAGATGGGCTATGCCGTCGCGGAAGCCGCCAGAGACAGAGGGGCTGAAGTAACACTCATCACCGCCCCTACCGCACTCGTCGCACCTGCCGGCATCGAGCTTATCAAAGTCCAGAGTGCTAAGGAAATGAAAAACGCCGTCGCTAAAGCAAGCGCTAAAGCCGACGCGCTCATCATGGCGGCGGCAGTCGCAGACTATACGCCGAAAGCCGCGGCGAAACAGAAAATCAAGAAGGGCGCTGGCGGTTTGACACTGGATCTGGTAAAAACGCCTGACATCATCTCCGAAGTCAAAGGCAAGTTCCTCAAAATCGGCTTTGCCGCCGAGACGGAGAACCTGCTCGCTAACGCTAAAAAGAAGCTGACTGGCAAGGGCATGGATATGATTGTCGCCAACGATGTTTCTGCGGAAGGCAGCGGCTTCGGCACGGACACTAATAAAGTCACCATCCTCCTCAAAAACGGCAGACAGGAAAGTCTCCCCCTGATGAGCAAAAGGGAAGTCGCGGAGAAGATTCTGGACAAAATGGGAAAGATGATGGAAGGGAAAATGTAACTAAAAGCTGGTGGCACAGGCGTCCCGCCTGTGCATCAAATACATTGACACTCACCCTATATTATGTTAATCTTTAACTACTAAAGAGCATAAAATGTTGAATCTAGTTGTCATCGTTACAAGCTTAAGCCGGTAAGTGGACCTGTCTCGAATCGTTCGGAGGCCGTCCACGAGGACGGCTTTTTTATTTTAAGGAGACTGAGATGTCGGACGCGCATTTGACAGAACAGGAAATGCCTAAAGCCTACGACCCCAAAAATGTCGAGGATAAATGGTATAAATTCTGGATGGAAAAGGATTATTTCAAACCCGCTGTTAACCCTGAGAAGAAGCCTTTCACCATCATTATGCCTCCGCCTAACGTTACCGGCGAACTTCACATGGGGCATGCCCTGACCGCCGCGCTCGAAGATATTATGATACGCTGGCACAGGATGGAAGGCGACCCTGCGCTCTGGCTGCCGGGTGTCGACCACGCCAGTATTGCCGCGCAGGTAGTCGTGGAAAGACTGCTCGCTAAAGAAGGCACCGACCGCTATAAACTCGGGCGGGAAAAGTTCCTGGAGCGGATGTGGCAGTGGACGGACGAGTGCCGCAACCGAATCGGGCAGCAGCACCGCCGCCTCGGCGCTTCCTGCGACTGGTCGCGTGAAAAATTCACTCTGGACCCCGGTCCCTCGCTGGCAGTCCGTAATACCTTCGTCAATCTCTATAACAAAAACCTGATTTACCGCGGCGAACGCATCACCAACTGGTGCCCTCGCTGCGGTACCGCCCTCTCCGACCTCGAAGTGGACCACAAGGACTTGAAAGGGCATCTCTGGCATATAAAATATCCTCTGGCTGACAGCGACGGTTATCTCATCGTCGCCACGACACGTCCGGAAACGATGCTCGGCGATACCGCCGTCGCTGTGAACCCTGAAGACGAACGCTACACGGCACTGGTCGGAAAAGCGGTAATGCTGCCGATTATGAACCGCCGTATTCCCATCGTCGCCGATGTCATCGTAGACAAAGTCTTCGGCACCGGCGCGGTCAAGGTCACGCCGGCGCACGACCCCGCGGACTTCGAAATTGCCCAGCGCCACAAGCTGGAACTTATCAATATCCTGAACAAAGACGCCACGATGAACGAGAACGCCGGCCAGTGTAAAGGCATGGACCGCTTTGCCTGCCGCAAATGGGTGGTAGAAGAATTGCAGAGGCAAGGGCTATTAATCAAAATCGAGGATTACAGCCATGCGGTCGGTCACTGCCAGCGCTGTGCCACCGTCATCGAGCCGATGGCAAGTATGCAGTGGTTCGTTCACATGGAACCGCTGGCGAAACCGGCAATCGAAGCAGTCAACAGCGGTCGCATCAAGATTATGCCCGACCACTTCACCAGGGTTTACCTCAACTGGATGGAAAACATCCGCGACTGGTGTATTTCCCGCCAGCTATGGTGGGGGCACCGTATCCCGGCATGGTACTGCAAAGATTGCAATGAGACGATTGTCGCCATCGAAACACCGCAAGCTTGCCCGAAATGCCGTTCGACGAATCTCGAACAGGACCCCGACGTACTGGATACCTGGTTCTCGTCCGGTCTCTGGCCCCATTCCACGCTCGGCTGGCCCCGCGATACGGAAGATATGCGCTACTTCTACCCCACCAGCGTGATGGAAACGGCTTACGATATCCTGTTCTTCTGGGTCGCCCGGATGATTATGATGGGCATTGAAAATACCGGCGAAATCCCCTTCAAGTATGTCTACCTGCACGGGCTCATCCGCGACGAAAAGGGCGATAAGATGAGTAAAACGAAGGGCAACGTTACCGACCCGTTGAAGGTTATCGAGCAAATCGGAGCCGATGCCCTGCGCTATGCGGTCATCATCGGCAACGCGCCCGGCAACGACAGCAAGATGTCGACCGTGAAGCTGGAGGCGGGCAGGAATTTCGCCAACAAACTCTGGAACGCTACCCGCTTCGTTATCAGAAGCATCCCCGAAGGCAAAGTTGATTTTAAGATAAAAAAGGATGCTCTCCCGGCGGAAGATCGCTGGATACTGAGTCGGCTCAACCGCACTATCGAGAACGTCGTCAAGTCGATGAACAATTTCCAGTTCGGCGATGCTCTGAGCACGATTTACGACTTCCTCTGGAGCGAATACTGCGACTGGTACATCGAGCTGGCAAAAATTCGCCTCAACTCCGAAGACAAAAACACGGTTTCGCCTCTGCCCGTGCTGGTCTATGTGCTGGAGACGTCACTGCGACTGCTCCATCCCTATATGCCCTTCGTCACGGAAGAATTATGGCAGAACCTCAAAAACCGGCTGCCCGCAAAATGGCAGAAAACCGATTCGATTATGATTGCTAAGTACCCGAAGGTCGATAAAAAAGCCTTCGATGCCGAAACGGAGAGTCTGATCGAAGCAATCATCGATATGACCCGCGCCGTCCGTAATATCCGCGCGGAAAACAAGGTAGAGGTAAATAAGTGGGTTGCCGCCGATATTTACGCGGGAAAACTGGCCCCCGTACTGATTCCTTATTCGTCCGCAATTCAGACATTGGCAAAAATAAAACCGCTCGACTTCAAATTCACCCGTCTTTCAGGAACAATGGACGAAAAATTTGCAGTGGCGGTTTTGAAGGACTCGGATGTCGTCGTACCGATGGCAAGTATGATTGACCTTGCCGCCGAAAAAGAAAAGTTACGGAAGGAAATCGATCAGCTGACCGCCGATATCACCCGCCTCGAGGTACTGCTCCAGAGCGAATCGTTCCTGAACAAGGCCCCTGCGGCAGTGGTCGCCAGAGAAAAAGACCGCCTGACCGAGAGGAAAGAGCATCTCGCCAGACTGAAACAGCAGTTCGGAGAGAAATAGCATACCAACATTGTCAGAGTGAGTCCACCGCAGGCGGACGTGGTAATCTCAGAGTGGTGGGAATTTATTATCGATTACAATTTCCCTTTTTACTCAATCTTAGTTGCGCTCATTATTACCCTATGCTACACTGCCAGTTAAAGAATAAGCTGGTAGGAGTAGCTATATGGGTAAACGAGCTTTTACATCATTTGTTCACAGACATAAGATACTATTATCGGTCTTATCATTTATCTTTATTCAACTACCCCAATATGTTGATTCTATATGGTCTCTTATCGAACACTTTACAGGAACATCCAATAATACAGGAAGCGCTTCAATGAATACTACGTGGCTTTATTGGATTACTGTACCATTAGGTTTAGCTATGTTTGGGATTATACTATGGCTTACAAAAAAGCCAGTTTTGAGTAATGCAGAAAAAAATAAAGTTATAGAACTAATGGAGAGTGTGAACATTTTGGATGACATGATGGCTCGGCATTTCAACGAGATTATTGAACACAACACTGATAGGGTGGCTGAGTTTAAGGCTAAACTACGTAGCCCAGAGTTCACTGAAATGTGGAATAAATGTTCAAAACAACGTGCAGTCATTAGCTTTATAAGTCCTAATTTAAGTGAACAGGTTAGAACACTTCTTACTCTTTGGGAATATGGATATAGCCATCTATTAAAAGATTGGCAAGAAAATGAGGTAACAATATTTGGTAATAGAGTGACTGAGTTATTTAAGAATGGAGAAACAATTAGAAAACGTATTAAGAAAGAAGTGGATAAATTAATTATATGAGGTTTCATAGATATGAATAGAACACCACGTATTATACCAAGTACGCCGTCATTAAGTGAAATAAGGTTTAAAAGGAGAGTCGAATGACACAAAAAGAACAGCTTCTCAAAGAATATGACAAATGGAGTAGGGTTTCAGTGAAAGCATATGAGCAGATTGGTAATTTAATAAACTCTATAACTGCACCTCCATTGATAGAAAAGTTTGTTGATGTGGCTTCTCGGATAGGCACTCTAGAAAGACAAATGGATGAAGCTCGTGAGAAAATGTTGGTGATTCAGGTGAAGCTATCTCAAACTAACAACTAAGATTGAGTAGAACCCAATTTCCCTATCTCTTGACTTACTTTCGCTTTCGAATAACCGCGCCAGAACAGGAACCCTATCGCCGCCAGAAACGCCGGTATGCTCAGCGAGCCCCAGACGAAAAAGGCATTAGTCGGAAATCTGTCCAGCAAAAATCCACCCAGTAACGGCCCAAACGAATTACCGACAGTTATATATAAACCGAGGATTCCCATATTTTTCGCGACGTCTTCCGGACGGGACATCTTCCCCATTGCCGAAAAAGAGGTAGGCACAAACAGCATTTCTCCGATTGTCGCTACTGTAATCGGGATTATTGCAACGGCAAAAGACTTCACCCAGCTCAATGACATAAACCCTACCGCATACAGAAGACTGCCTAGAAACAGTGCTTTCCGTGTGCCCAGCCAGTTGATTCGCCTGGATATCGGATACTGGAATATTATGATTGACAAGGCGCTGACGGATAACAACAGGCCGTATTGTTCCGTAGAGAATCTCAGACGGTCCACCGAAAATACCGATAAAGTGGCTCCCCAGTTCGCCATCTCCAGAAAGAAAAACAGACACAGAACACAAAACACCAGCATGACACGATTCGAAAGAAACAACTTCAAATAACTCCTGGAAAGGAGTTTACTCGTCTCCCCTTTGCCGTGACTCGGGAGATAACGTATTCCGATTAAAGAAAGGGCATGCACCAGTGCGCCGATTCCGAAAACCCAGGCATATGAGATGTGGTGCAGGAGAAATCCGCCGATTATCGGACCGATTACCCAGCCGGAATTGCCGCCGATTGACATCAACCCGTAAGACTCTGTCAATCGACTTTCGTGTGATGCATCCATCACCATCGCAGATATCGTAGGACCGCACATCCCGCCCAATATCGAGACTATAGTCGAGGTGACAAAGATAAGCCAGATATTGGCATTCGTCCCGACTAATACCGCAAACAAGCCGAACATCACGATTTCAGCCAGTTCGAATATTACGAACATCCGCCGGTGCCCGAAACGGTCTGCCAGCATTCCCCCCAGGACCTGAAATGCACCTGAGACGATTCCCGAGATTAAAATAACCGTTCCCACCAGGGTCATGGCGATATGCCGCTGTTGGTATAGGTACAGCGACAAATAGGTAAAAGAAATTGAATAACCGGTTGAACGGATAGCCTGGATTCCCAGGGCCGCCCAGATGCCGGGGCTGATATCTTGCACTTTTACTATGTTTTTTATTTTATTTAGAATTTCCATATAATTTGCCCTGCCGTATAAAAGAATGAGCCCGGGATTGGCTCTCCGGGCTCAGTGTAAGTTTCTCCAGGTTATGTTCCTATCTCCGCATAAAGATACACCAAGCCCTATCAGGAGCGCCGTTAACTCCCCCCAAACGAATTATCATATTCAGGCCTAGTATCTTCACTGTTCTCCTTCGAATACCGAAAAGAATGCCAAAGTATACTATTTAAAACTGCTGACTGTCAAGCAACTGACTGCAGGCTAAAGCAACATCCGGAAGCACTGCTTACCGTTTCTTTGTAAGCGGATAGGTAATAACCAGACTCTCCGGATAGCCATTGCGGCTCAGCCAATCGAGGGCTTTCTTGGTATCGCTGGCGACCCGCGATTTATCGCAATGCTTGACCCGATATTTAAAAATCCAGTAGGTGAACTCTTTCAACTCTCTGAGGCTGATGGACTTGAGGTGACGGTAATGTTTTTCCCTGCGGAACTTCTCCAGCAACTGTTGCTGGGTCGCCCCGTAAATTCGCTGAAAAGCCTCGGCAGTGGTGTCCTCTTCCTTAATCAATCCCGCCAGCAGGCGCTCTTTCCGCACCTCTTCTTTCACCGCCAGCAGAAGGGCTTCTTCCACGATAATACCGTAAAAATAATTCAAATATTGCCGGTATTTTGAGGAGCCGAGTAAAGTCTGGAACTGCTCTTTCGTAATATCGAGCGGCGGTTTGCCCTTCAGCAGGAAATCCGATTTCTCTTTCTCGGGCAATAGTTCATCGACCGTCTCGCAAAGCCGCTCCGCCACCAATTGCCAGTCCAGTGCGGAATTATCGACGAGGTAAGTATAACGGCGACCCTGATGGGTTTCCTCAGGAGAACTCCATTTGCCGACGGCTTCCAGTAAAGACAGATACCAGTGTTTCCCTGAAATAATCGAGTTACGCAGATAGCGTATCGCCTCATCGTCCGGCGAGGTCAACCCGGCAGATATTTTTTTATTATCCTGAGTATGGGGCTTACCCATCCGAATCTTCTCCGATTTCTGCCTTCAACTTTTCATAGAACTGGAGTTTGCCGGTATCGAGCATCTCCTTGATTTTCTTTTCGATGGCGTCTCCGACACCGTGTATTTCCCTCAACCTGCCTTCGGCTGCAAGTTCAGACAGCTCCGCCGGCGATTTCTCGATTTCATCCGCCACCTTCCGGTATGCCCGTATCTTGAACCAGTTCTCCTTCTTCTTTTCCAGCAAGCGGGCAATATCACGGAATATTGCGGCGATTTGCTGATTGGTCATTTCTACTTTCCGCAGCAGTGCTTATACTTTTTGCCGCTGCCACAGGGACAGGGGTCGTTCCTTCCCACTTTCTTGCCCGCTACCTTCTCGGTCGGCTTCACATTACCGCCGGCACGACTGGCATCGGCAACCTGTGCCATCGGCGAAGCGGTCTGTTTGGTTGGAGGCCCCTTGGTAATACTGACATTGAAGATAGTATGAACAAGTTTGTGCTGAATGCCTGCCATCATCCCGTCGAATAACGTATGACCTTCACGCTTATAAGCCGCCAGCGGATCCTGCTGGGCGACCGCCCGCAGACCGACCCCCTGCCGCATATAGTCCATATTGGTGAGATGCTCGACCCAGTGGTCATCGATAGTTTTCAGCATCAGCAGGCGTTCTAACATCCGCATATTGTCGGCACCCAGTTCGGCTTCTTTTTGCGCATACAGGGCTTCGGCACGCTCGACCAGCCGGCTCTCGATTTCATCCGGTACGAGTCCTGTTATAGCTTCTGCATTAAAGTCAGCCGGCAACGGCATAATGGTACTGACTTCGGTAACCAGCTTCGCCATGTCCTTGTCTCCCGAATCGCGGTTCGTATGAGAGCCGATAATCGCCTCAATTTCTTCCTTGACCATCGAGAGAACATTTGCCTTCAGGTCGGCGCCGCCCAAAATTTTACGCCGCTCGCCGTAGATGATTTCCCGTTGGTTATTGACGACATCGTCATATTCGACAAGGTGTTTGCGGACGTCGAAGTGATAGCCTTCGACCCGTGTCTGCGCGCTCTCTATCGACTTGGAGACAATCTGATTTTCAATCGGTTTGTCTTCTTCTCCGATACCCGCCCATTCCATAATCGTCTTGACACGATCGCCGCCGAAACGCCTCATAATGTCGTCTTCCAGCGAAACGTAAAATCGGGAGGTACCCGGGTCGCCCTGGCGCCCCGACCTGCCTCTCAGCTGATTATCGATACGCCTCGCCTCGTGACGCTCCGTTCCGATAATACGCAGACCGCCGAGTTTAAGGGCTTCGTCGTGCTCTTTTTGCCATTCCCCGGGATTTCTGCCGTCCGGGGCTCCGCCCAGGATGATATCGACACCGCGTCCCGCCATGTTGGTCGCTACGGTCACGGCACCCAACCTGCCTGCCTGAGCGATGATAGCCGCTTCCGTTTCATGATATTTGGCATTCAATATCTGGTGAGGAATACCCTTCCGGTTCAGCATATCGTCGAGTATTTCCGATTTTTCGATGGAGATCGTCCCGATTAGTACTGGCTGTCGCGTTTTATAGACCTCTTCGATTTCCTGTGCCACGGCGCGGAACTTAGCTTGCTCGTCTTTGTAGATATAGTCGGATAAATCTTTGCGCATCAAAGGTTTATTGGTCGGCATGACCACTACCTCGAGCTTATAAATCTTGTGGAATTCTTCCGCTTCGGTAACGGCAGTACCGGTCATACCCGCCAGCTTGCTATACATGCGGAAATAATTCTGGAAGGTAATGGTAGCGTAGGTCCGGCTCTCTTCCCGGACTTTAACGTGCTCTTTCGCTTCAAGCGCCTGGTGTAAACCGTCCGAATACCGCCTGCCGTGCATCATACGTCCGGTAAACTCATCGACGATGATAATCTGCCCGTCCTTGACGACATACTCCCGGTCCCTTTTGAAAATGGCCCAGGCTTTCAAGGCGTTATCCAAATAGCGGCTCAGCGAAATATTAGACGGGTCGTAAAGATTGGGGGAATTCAGCATCCCTTCGTGCTGGAGCCATCCTTCCATCTTGGTCATGCCGGCATCGGTCAAACTAACGCTGTTATGCTTTTCTTCGAACACATAGTCTTCGTCTTTTTTCAGGTTGGGAATGAGGCGGGCGAAGAGCTGGTATTTTCGGGCGGCTTCTTCCGCCGGACCGCTGATAATCAGCGGCGTGCGCGCCTCGTCGATGAGGATATTGTCCACTTCATCCACGATGGCATAGTTCAGTTCGCGCTGGACGCACTGTTTCAGGTCGATGACCATATTGTCGCGCAGGTAGTCGAACCCGAATTCATTATTCGTGCCGTAAGTAATATCAGCCTGATAGGCTTCTTTACGCGTAATCGGCCTGAAATGTCTCCAGACATCGTTTTCCTTGCCGCTGTCATAGCCGGGGTCGTAGATAAAAGAAACCCCGCCCTGTGCGCCGGCGGTCTGCTGCCCCTGTATGCTCGATACGCTCACGCCTAGTCTATGGTAAATAGGACCCATCCAGTAGGGGTCGCGTTTGGAGAGGTAATCATTTACCGTAACCAGGTGCACGCCCTTGCCGGTCAATGAGTTCAAATAGAGAGGCAAAGTGGCTACCAGCGTCTTGCCTTCGCCGGTCTTCATCTCGGCGATTTTGCCCTGATGCAGAACGATGCCTCCCATCAACTGGACATCGAAGTGGCGCTGTTTAATCGTACGTTTCGCCGCCTCACGCACCGCCGCAAAGGCTTCGGGGAGAAGCTCCTCCAGCGTCTTGCCGGAGCTGATTCTGGTTTTGAACTCTTCCGTCTTGGCTTTCAGCTGCTCGTCGGAGAGTTTTTCGTATTCCGCCTCGAGAGAGTTTATCTTATCTACGATGGGCTGAAGTTTTTTCAGCTGTTTTTCATTGGAATCGACTAAATTGCCAAGCCAGTTAAACATGCTTTTCCCCTCTAATTAACTCCCTCGCCTCCCCGGCGTCCTCCTCCCGGACCATAATTTTGACTTCGCCCAGGCCGTCCACCGTGAAAACATAAACAGATGGGGAAGACGATGGTTTCAATAAGCAGGAGATACCGTTGCTTTCCAGCAGACCTTTGATTACCTGTGCCTCGGTTTCCCCTCTTGCAATATAGACTGCTACCAGTTCTTTACTCTGGCTCAAACATCGCTCCTACGGACAGACCGGTATGAATGCGGTGGATTGCTTCACCCAGTAACGGTGCTATCGGGAGAACCACGATTTTATCCAGTTTCTTTTCAGGCGGGACCGGGATGGTGTCCGTTACGACCACCTCTTTCACCAGACATTGGGCAAGGCGATCGATTGCTTTACCGGAGAAAACAGGATGTATGGCACAGGCATACACTTCTTTGGCACCATCCTCTTTTATCGTATTAAGCGCGTTCACAATAGAGCCCGCGGTATCGATTTCATCATCGAAAGCAATGGCAGTTTTGTCTTTGACGTCGCCGATGATATTCAAGACCTCGGTCTTGCCGTCATTTCCGAGACGCCTTTTCTCTATAATCGCGAGCGGGGCATTGAGTCTTGCCGCAAAGTCGCGCGCCCGCTTGGAAATACCGATATCGGTAGCCACCACGACCATGTCTTCCAGTTTTTTCCGTTTGAAATAATCGCTGAGCAAATACAGCGCCGTCAACTCGTCCACCGGTATATTAAAGAACCCCTGTATCTGGGCGGCGTGCAAATCGACTGTCAGCAAACGGTTGGCACCCGCCACTGTCAGCAGATCGGCAATCAACCGGGCAGTAATCGGGACGCGGGGCTGGTCTTTCTTGTCCGTACGCCCATAGGCATAGTAAGGAGTGACCGCCGTAATTCTCTTGGCAGAAGCCCGTTTCAGGGCATCGAGCATAATCAACAACTCTACCAGGCTTTTGTTGACCGGACGCGATATCGACTGAACGACGAAAACATCCCTCTCGCGAACATTTTCCATAATACGGACAAAGATGTTTTCATTGCTGAAATCGAATACCTCCGCATGCCCCAACGGAATATCGAGGTAATCGGAAATCTCTTTCGCCAGAGCAGGGTGAGCATTGCCCGTAAATATCTTCAGATCGTCCATAATACTCCTTCAATCGGCGCTATCTCAGGCTCTTACATTATACCACCATCGGAAAACAACCTCACCCCCAGTTCTGCTCGATTTTGGTTGTTTATTGTTCGGGAATTACTAAATCCGACGGGACTGGGTAGAAACTCTAGAAGAGGGAGGGCGAATGCCCTCCCTCTCGTTATTATCTCTCCTCCCTCTCAGGGAGGAGAGATAGAGGTGGGTCGCTTGCCCTGAGCACAGTCGAAAGGGTTGTGTAATATAAACCCACGTAGTTATGAGAAACCTCAACCAAATGCAATTAGTACTTCTCCCGGGCATAATAAAAACTGGCTGGTTTTTCAGTCCCAGCCAGTCTAATCACACAGCAATTCATAAAACCGCTAATCGTCTATCCCAGGGATAGGGAATTTATGGCACCACTGTTGTACTTCGTCTCTTGCTTGGTCCTCGACAGCGGTATCGCCTATATGTGTTAATACCTTGAAAATCAAGTTGGCACAGAGTTTCATCTCCGTCGTTGTGAAACCGCGCGTGGTCATTGCCGGTGTACCCAGTCTGATTCCGCTGGTTACCCAGTTGGAACGGGTGTCGAACGGGATGGAATTCCTGTTGACCACGATACCCACACGTTCAAGTGCTTCCTGGGCTTTCTTCCCGGATATTCCGATCGGCGTCAGGTCGACCATAACAATGTGATTGTCCGTTCCACCCGAAACGAGCCGCAAACCGAGACGACTTAATTCTCCTGCGAGCACCTGAGCATTATCCAGGATATTCTTCTGGTAATCATAGAAAGACGGCTGTAAAGCTTCTTGAAAAGCTACTGCTCTTGCCGCGATGGCATGTACCAGGGGGCCGCCCTGCATCTGCGGGAAAACGGCCCTATCGATCATCTGTGCATATTCCTGGCGGCACAAAATGAAAGCACCCCGCGGCCCTCTTAAAGTCTTATGGGTGGTGGAGGTTACGATTTCAGCATAAGGTACCGGTGTCGGATGTAAACCGACCGCAATCAAGCCGGCGATATGCGCCATATCTACCATCAATTTTGCCCCGACCATGTCCGCAATCTGGCGGAAACGCTCGAAATCTATAATCCTGGTATAAGAACTGGCCCCGACGATAATAAGCTTCGGCTTGTTCTCCAGGGCCAATCGTTCCACTTCCTTGTAATCGATACGCTCTGTTTCTTTATCGACCCCGTATTGCACAACCTTATAATTCTTTCCGGAAAAACTGATCGTGTCCCCATGGGTCATATGCCCGCCATGTATTAATCTCATGCCCATAATCGTATCCCCGGGTTGCAGCATGGCGAGATATACCGCCATATTCGCCTGTGCCCCGGCATGAGGCTGTACATTGGCATGTTCGGCTTTAAAAAGCTTTTTAGCGCGTTCTATCGCCAGCGTCTCAATCACGTCCACGTTCTCGCAACCGCCGTAGTGCCGATGCTGCGGATAACCTTCGGCATATTTATCCGTCAGAAAAGAACCGAGAACTTCCAGCACGGCATGACTGGCATAATTCTCCGAGGCAATCAGATTGATAGTGGATTGTTGGCGTTTTCTCTCTGCCTCGATAGCACTATAAATTTCAAGGTCGGTTTGTCGCAAAGAACTCATATCTTTCCCCCTTACACCTTACAAATGAAGTCTATCAGAGTAAAGGGATTACGGTCAATTCACTTTTATCTTCGGTTCTGCTCAGTCTATTCATGTAGGGTGGGTGAAACCCGCCAATCAACATATCTCCTCCCTACCGTGATTATTCCCCGCCCTAACAGGGCGGGTATGAAGGCCTGCCCTTCGTCCCGATAGAATCGGGACGAAGGGATGTGGGTCACTTGCCCTGAGCGAAAGTCGAAAGGGTTGTGTAATATAATCCTGCGTAGTTATAATAAACTTCAACTAAATGCAAACAGTGCCGTTTTATCATTTGAATTGACTTGATTTCACTCTCCTGCATCTTTTCCTTATATTTCCCATCGGTTAGGAAAGGGAGTTTAAGAGGGGCGTTGAGCCTCTTCTTAATATGTAGTATTCCCTCGCCCTGATAGGGCGAGGTCAGGAGTGGGTCGTCGTGTACTTTTCACATTGCATTTTTCTATATCGCAACAATATGGAAATTGAATAGTTGCCTCCAATTGACTTGATTTCACTCCCGTGTTATCATAATCAAGTAATCAGGAATCAATGTCAAAATTTGGAATGCAGGTCGTCAAGATAAGATGTCAGCACTGACTGACCTTTATCAGGAAATTTCCCTCTGTCGGCAGTGTGAAATTGCTAGGGCCCGGACCAGGGTAGTCCCCGGCGAGGGTGCTGAGAACGCCGAAATACTCTTCATTGGTGAAGCCCCGGGCTGGCATGAAGACCAGCAGGGTCGTCCTTTCGTCGGTCCCGCAGGTCAATTTCTGGATAGCTTGCTCTCTTCCATAAATCTCAAACGCCAACAGGTTTACATCGCCAACGTTATCAAGTGCCGGCCGCCGGATAACCGGGAGCCTTTGCCTATTGAAATCGCCAACTGCCAGAAGTGGCTCGACAAACAAATCGAGATAATCTCCCCGAAAATAATCGTCACGCTGGGCCGTTATTCGATGGCGAGGTTCTTCCCGGGTAAAAGCATCAGTAAAATCCACGGCACCGTCCAAAAGCAGAACGGGATTATCTATTTCGCGATGTACCATCCTGCGGCAGCGCTCCATCAGGGTAACTTGCGACAGGTCATCGAGCAGGATATGCTGAAACTTCCGTCGTTATTGACACAGGCACAGACACAGACAGAAACAAGCGAGGAGACCGCTACAGAATCGGATTCGCAACCGCAACAGTTGAGCATGTTTTAGCAACTTCAGAACCGGAGGCACGAATGCCAGATAGAGGACTGATTTCTCTCGACCAGGCACAGATAGCGGCAGAACGCTTTCTGGAAGAGCGGCTGAAAGGCATTAAAAAGATTTCCGTGGATAAGGTCAGACTTGCCTCCATCGAAGGGATCCTCATCTATGACGTGGCAGGAACCGCTATGATTGGAGCATGGTTCATCGGTAAAAAGACCGAACTACCGTTTAAAATTCAAATATCTGCAACCGACGGCACGGCTGTCGGCTACGAAACACAAACAATAAATTCATAGGATACAAAATTGACAAAATCTAAACTAAAAATTATTCCTCTCGGCGGGCTGAGCGAAATCGGCAAGAATATGATGGTGTTGGAATATGAAAACGACATCATTATCATCGATGTCGGCTTGATGTTCCCCGAGGAAGAAATGATGGGAATCGATCTCGTCATCCCCGATATCTCTTACCTTCAGGACAAGAAAGATAAGATAAGAGGTATCATCATCACACACGGTCATGAAGACCACATCGGGGCAATACCCTATATCTTGCCCCAACTCAATGTTCCTGTTTATTCTACGAAATTGACCAACGGCTTGATATCGGTCAAGCTGAAAGAGCAGAAGGCACTGGCGTCAGCCGACCTCAGAGTAGTACCCACCGGCGGTAAGGTTACGCTGGGTAAATTCAGGGTGGAATTCTTGCCCGTCTGCCACAGTATTCCGGACGCGGCTGGTTTCATCATTAACACGCCCGTCGGAACTATCGTTCACAGCGGCGATTTCAAAGTCGACTACACGCCGATAGGAGGTAAGCCC
This sequence comes from Dehalococcoidales bacterium, assembly GCA_016929875.1. Lineage (GTDB taxonomy): Bacteria > Chloroflexota > Dehalococcoidia > Dehalococcoidales > Fen-1064 > Fen-1064. The sequence goes on along the minus strand of JAFGHZ010000053.1, from coordinate 2,437 downwards.
ACCGATCTGTCTCGTCTGGCACAGGTCAGCAGGCAGGGGGTCCTGCTTTTACTGTCCGATTCCACCTATGCGGAACTTCCGGGATACACGCCCTCGGAACGTGCTGTCGGAGAAACCTTTGACCGCGTCATAGCAGAAGCCCCCGGTAGAGTGATTATCGCCACCTTCTCATCCTTGATTTCAAGGGTCCAGCAGATAATTGATGCGGCGGAGAAACACAGCCGGCGTGTCTGCGTCGTAGGCCATAACATGGTTGAAATCGTCCGCATGGCGCTCGATCTGGGTTATCTCAAAGCCTCGCCTAAAACACTGGTACGAATTGAGGAGATGAAAAAAATACCGCACGACCGTATTGTTTTCGTCACCACCGGGACTCAGGGAGAACCGACCTCGGCGCTGGTACGCATGGCGAATCGAGACCATCGCCACCTGCAGGTCATACCCGGAGATACAGTGGTAATATCGGCTACGCCCATCCCGGGCAACGAAGCCGTGGTAGCGCGAACAATCGATAACCTTTTCAAACAGGGCGCTCAGGTACTTTACAACAACATTGCGCCGGTACACGTCCACGGGCACGCCAGTCAGGAAGAACTGAAACTCCTGCTCAACATCGTGAAACCGAAATTCTTCCTGCCAATTCACGGGGAGTACCGGCATCTCTGCCTGCACGCTAAACTCGCACAATCAGTCGGTATTCCCAAAAATAATACCTTCGTGATGGAAGACGGCGATGTACTGGAACTCGATAGTAACAACGCTAAAATCACCGGACGTATCCCTTCCAGCAATGTCTATGTCGATGGGCTCAGTGTGGGTAATATCGATAACGTCGTGTTGCGCGACCGACAGATGCTGGCACGCGACGGCATCGTCATCGTCATCATTGCCATCAATCGGCAAACCGGTAAACTGGTAGGCAAACCGGATATCGTCTCACGGGGGTTCATTGACCCGCAGGACTCCAGCGACCTGCTGGAAAAAAGCCGCGAATTGGTCATGCAGGTACTGGACCACAGCGGCGTACGCCCGGCGGAATGGAGTTTCGTTAATGCTAAAGTGAGGGACACTTTATATAAATTCTATTACGAACAGACCAAAAGACACCCGATGATTCTACCATTTATGGTGAAAGTATAGTATAGTACACTCAGGTAATAAATATGCCGAAAAAGAGTAAGGGGTCAGCAGGGAAAGGCAGGTGGATGCTACACTGGGACTGGCTGTTTTACGGCGTCCTGGTGATACTGGCAGCAATTGCAGCCAGTATTGCGCCGTGGGGAGAAGTCGGCGACTGGCTTTCCGATGTCTGGTCTAACATCTGGGACGTCATCGGCTGGGGCATACTTTTAATCGCGCTGGCAATACTGGCACTCGTCATCCTGATATGGCGCAGAAAAACCACTTCGCTTCTCAGGAGCTGGATGAAATGTCTGGGCGTCATCGCTCTTATCTTCGGCGCCTGGGGAATCCTGGCATTCCTCAGCCTGGGTGGTTCTTTCGGTCTCGGTATCATCGGCGACCAGAATTTCCCGGGAGCGCTGAGAATCTTCGGCATCCTGCTGGCAAGTCTGCTTCTGGTGGCACCGCAATTACTCATTTACTTCGTGAAGTGGGTTGTGAAATGGCTCACGAGAACTATTGCGAATGCACGAAATCGGAGACTTCAGAGGGCCACAATGAAACCCATCGTTTACAAAAAGCTCTCTATGCCCTTTAAAGAAACCCCCGATGGCACCGGTCCGATGGTGACTGAAACACCGACTCCCAAAGAAACTAAGGCTCCGGCAAAAGAGAAGGAAACTGCAGCCGCCCCGGCACAAAAAGGCCTGCGACAGATAGCTCAGGACGTCTGGAAGAAATACGGCCAGTCTGCCTCCGCCAGGGAAGTCGATGGCTGGCGATTACCGCCAATCGATATCCTGGACGATACCTCCGAAGTCGAGATAGGTCAGGCTGACAACATGCAGAGAGCGAAGCGAATCGAGGAGGCTCTTAAAAGCTATGGCGTGGAGGCAAAGGTCATTCAGATTAATGCCGGCCCCACCGTGACCCAGTTTGGAGTCGAGCCGGGATGGGACATCAAGACAAGAGAGGTCAAAGAAAAGGACAAAGACGGCGCGATTCAGACCAGATTGGAAGAGGTCTCCCGCACCAGAGTTAAGGTAGATAAGATCACATCGCTTGCCAACGATTTAGCATTGGCATTGGCGGCATCCAGCATCCGCATCGAGGCGCCGGTCCCGGGAAAAGCCATCGTCGGCATCGAAGTGCCGAATACGGTATCCAGTGCCGTCAGCCTGCGCGGCGTCATTGAAACCACTGTTTTCCAGAAGATTGCCTCCAAATCCAAATTATCCATCGCGCTGGGTAAAGGCGCCGGCGGTGAAGCCGGTGCCGCCGACCTTTCCAAAATGCCTCACCTGCTCATCGCCGG
>JAFGHZ010000052.1 GCA_016929875.1 Dehalococcoidales bacterium | reverse complement strand
TGACGCCGGTTCAGGACTGCGTTTTGACGCTTGGATAGAGTAAGTAAATTATAAGGAAACTTATACAAAGTACAAAATTGTGTAGTGCAGAGTTCTACTGTGCCCTGTTCCCCCGTCCTAAAATATATTTTTGACCTAATGCGATATCATAAATAACAGCTTGAAGGTTCTGTCTATCGTACAGTACCGCCCACGGTATTGGATTGGAGTTATTAATGCTAACATTTTGCACACGGACACAACACTGTGTCTTATAATGCAACCGGATGAAACGGACAATTTAGCTTCAAATTCAGTAAAGATCAAGCCTGATGAGAGACTTCGGAACCGGGTGTCGTGGGTTCAAATCCCTCCAGGCGCGCCATTTTTTGAAGCTGAAATGCGGTAAAGAGCGGAGGAAAACTTCAGCCTAGCACAATCGTCTTTTCTGCAGAGAGAGTCTCCCAGAACAATATCAAGACTTGATGATTCCTCCGGGAAAACTGATAGCTTTACTACGGGGGAGACTCTCATAATGGTGTGTTCTTCAGAGAGGCTGGGAAATAGGGAGGGGGGCAGATTCTGCTGCGAGAATCGCAACTTATTCACCGAATATGACGAGCCGATTCGCCACTCATAACAACAAAGGAGAGTATTGAACCAGTAACCGGGAGACTATAACGCTAAAAAATCCTTAGTCTCTCTGGAAGTTGCGAGATTGCGGGAACGCAGGAAATATTGCGTATTCGCTTAAGACTTAACATTCCGATATTTCATTCACTATCACACTAAAAGATGAACTATTTATTTTTTGTATGACTAGATGATTTATCTAGTATATATAACCCAACCACTTATCTAAAATGCCGAGTCTGATTAGGCTAGAACTCGATTATACTTAAATATTCCGGGCTTGTTAGCCAAAGGCAGGCTTATATAAAGACTCACGTTAGAAATGAATTTTATTAATTCTAACGTTCTTAATACAATTACCTCAACGTATCACGGCTCCTGTCTTTCATCAAAAACAAGCCTACGAGGGAAATAATAATAAACGCACCGAGATAATATGCCGGCGCAAGGTTATTTCCGGTTGTCTTGATAAGCCAGGTACAGATCATCGGTGTGGAACCTCCGAAAATGCCGACTCCGATGTTATAAATAACAGAATAACTGGTAAGCCGGTATTTTGTCGGGAACCATTCTACCAGGGTAGCAGGCGCAACTCCCAGAGGCACAGCAATTATGATACCGAACAGGACCAATACCGAAAAAAGTAGAATATAACTTTTAACTGCCAGGATGAACATCGGTACAGCGCATACTAATGCGATTAGAAACGCTGTAATCAGGATTGACCTCCTGCGGATGAACCTGTCGGAAAGAATGGCCATCATCGGGATGAGGAATATCAGCAGGAAGGTCGCAACAGTAGTGATCTGTAAAGCCTTGTTCTCATCCATCCCGGCGATGCTGTGGACGTAGGTCGGCATGTAGACCAGCGGCAAGTAGAATAGTACCGTATATCCGAGGCAGAACAACATTGCCTGTATCAGTTCTCGCCGTCCCGATGTAAAGACTTCTCTTATTGAAGCTACTTCTTCGTGTCTCTTCTCTCGGACGAAGAGGTGGGATTTCGGCATTTTTATCGTATAATACATACCGATAATTCCCAGAATTGCGGCAAGAAAGAACGGCAGACGCCAGCCCCAGCTTAATAGTGACTCTTTCGCAATAAACGTACTGACCGCCGCAGCCACGGCCGCTCCCATTACCATGCCGGTCATACTCCCGATGTTCGCCAGACTCCCGAAAATACCACGGCTGTTTTTCGGTGCCTCTTCCACCATATAGGACACCGATGTACTGAACTCTCCGCCAACGGATAGCCCCTGGAATAATCTTAATAACACCAGGAGAACTGGAGCCGCTAACCCCACACTTTTATAAGTCGGTAGGACACCCATCAATGCTGTACATACTGCCATCAGAATCATGGAAATATAGAGGGTTGTTTTTCTTCCTTTAATATCCCCGACTCGCCCGAGAATTATCCCGCCAATAGGTCTCATGATGAACCCGGCCGCAAAGACGGCAAATGTAGACATAATAGAACTCAGATTATTCTGACTGGGAAAGAACAACTGAGAAATGATAGGCACCATGTAACCGTAGAGAGCAAAATCGTACCATTCCATTATATTGCCGACAAGGCCGGATAAAATGCTGGTTTTATTCCCGGTTAATTGCTGGACTTCTTCTCCCAGCTCTTCTTCTACTTCTTTTACGAAACTTGCCGGCTTTTTCATAGATAACGACATTATAAACTCCCACAGGAGGACTGACAATGATAGCTGAAGCAGGTAGCGGAGCTTCTGAAACCAAAATACAAATATTGTTTTACATCTGTTTTTATACCAGTATAAGAGACCTTTGGCGCTGTGTTAACACTGATTCGTCAATTCGATTCAAACAACTAGCACCTCCTTGTTTTTTGATGCTATGGTCAGGGCTGTCCTATTACTGCGACCGGGGCAGCCGCTTTTTTGCCTTCCTTCTATAAGCCCTGATAATATCATGACGTCGAAGAACCCCGAGCAAGCGTCTGGGGTCATCACGGTTGACGACGGGAATACGGCCGTATTCTTCATCAGATGCCCCCAGGACCCTGTCCAGTGTCTGCTCGGGATACGCGACGAACGGAGACCTGGTAGCGATATCTACCACTGTTTGTTGTTCTTTCCCGGTACTCGTGCCCAGGTGACGTTCTACATCGGTCTGGGTAACAATACCGACAAGGTTCCCATCTTTATCTACTACCGGAAAACCATGGTGTCCGGTCTTACGAAATTCGTTCATTAGTTGATTTACACGCATGGTTGAAGGCACTGTCGGGAAATCCCGTGTCATCGCTTCTTTTACGGTGATAGCACGCATTACATCACTCATCTCTTCCTGTTCTATATCTATGCCGCGACGAATCAACTTCAGTGTATATATGGTCTCACGTCGGAAAGTTCGGCTTAATACCGTACTGATAACAACCGCCGTCATCAATGGGAGCATAATGGCATAATCGTGAGTCATCTCAAAGACTATCAATATTGCTGAAAAGGGGGCTCTTGCCGCCCCTGCGAACACCGCTGCCATACCCACGATGCCATAAGCTCCTACCGGCCCGGTTAGAGACGGGAAAAAAGTACCGAGCACAGATCCGACTGCTGTACCGAGCATAGCCCCGATAAAGAGACTAGGTGCGAATATACCGCCGCTACCGCCGCTACCCAGGGTGAGTGAAGTCGAGATTAACTTAAGGAGCCCCATTAAAAGCAGCGTTCCAAGCATCATTTCGCCGGATAGAGCTTTTGTAATGCCTTCATACCCGACCCCAAAAAGGTCGCCGCTGTAAAGCCCGATGGCACCTATTGCCAGGCCACCCAGGGCAGGCTTGAAGTATTCGGGTATCTTTAAAGAATCGAAGAGGTCTTCGCACTTATAGAGAACATACGTAAAAGCCAGTGCCGCCAGACCGGACAAAATACCGAGTACCACATAAAATGAAAACTCCCAGGAACTGGCGATACCAAAGGTAGGCACTGGGAAGGCGCGAGTGTTTCCCAGAAATGCCTGGGCCAGAAAATCAGCTACCACCGCACTGATAACCACGTAGGCGAAACGCCGTGTAACTACCCTGCCCAGTATAACCTCGAGGGCGAAAAAGACCCCGGCAATCGGGGCGTTGAACGTCGCCGAGATACCACCGGCGGCGCCGCAGGCTACCAGCACCTTTACGGTATCATCCGGCAGTTTGAACCACTGACCTATCGACGAACCGAAAGAAGACCCTATTTGTACAATAGGCCCTTCACGGCCTACCGAGCCGCCACTGCCGATGCATAAAGAAGAAGCCAGCGCCTTCACCAGCGAAACGCGTGGCCGTATGCGGCCTCCGTTCAGGGCAACTGCCTCCATCACCTCGGGTACGCCATGCCCTTTTGCTTCTCGGGCAAAGAAGTATATAAGCGGGCCGAAAATTAATGCTCCGGCTATTGGGACGAGTACCACATAGTAGTCACCCATAAACGATAAAATTTCACCACCTCGAATAAAAAAAAGATTGGTGAAATTATCAATAAGCCACCGGAATGCCACAGCTCCCAGCCCGGAAACAGCCCCGACGACGATAGCCATAATCAAGCCGGTAATCAGCTCGGATGAACCCAGCCTGGCTGCTAAATTACGTATCCTTGAAGAAATGAGACCATTAAACATGCTTTTTTTATTTTGCGATTTTCCGTCCTCCGGATAATTATCGTTTCGCTTCCGCATACGAAGAGAAATTTATTCCCTCCCTCGAGAATAAGCAGTCCTCACACCTTTTCAGGTACGAATATAGCCAATCGGTTTCCTTTTCTCCCGGCTTACCGACAAAGGATTGCAGGATAAATCCGAAATAACGCTTCCTGCAAGAATCAATTCTCTCCATAACTGATTCAGAAAGATTGCGGGGCTTTTTTTCGTCATCGTTCAATGGGCATTGTGAACATATTTCTTCCAGCATTATTTCAAGATATTTATTTTCCGGCAGGAATCCTCTGACAAAGTCCCTCACGATTTCTCGGTTAAAAATACGCCTGATATAATCAACGCATTTAGTTCGAACTCTCTGAAACTTCAAATCTTGTGACTCCTTCGGAAAATCATGCGGCCGGGATGTAATGTTTATCCGCTGGCTCTTTTTCTATAAGCTTCGATTACTTCCTCGGACAAGGGAGGGCTGAGATAACAACGGCCTTCAGCCACCTCGCGGATGGTGTGCGCCAGTTCTTCGGAACTGGAATTTTTAATAACATAGCCCTGTGCTCCGGCATGTAACGCTTCGATGACGTAAGCTTCATTATCATGCATCGTTAGAATAACGATATTTGTTTTCGGGAAACGATTCCTTACTACACCGGTAACCTCGAGTCCACTCATCCCGGGCATAATCAGGTCCAGCACCAGAATGTCCGGATGAAAAAGCTCGACCATGCGTATAGCCTCGGGGCCGTTGTTTGCTTCGGCTAAAATACTAAAGTCCGGTTCGGACTCAAGCAGAACACGTACGCCTTGTCTCAGAATACGATGGTCATCGGCAAGTATGATAGTTATCATGTCATCTATTAGGTAATGGTTATCAGTAATATATAATTAATCCACTACTCCCGATAACCTATTATTTATTGATTGACCTTACTTATTGAATACGCAGACATACGTAAATAGAGGTAAATCTACCCGTAATTACGTTACGGGGGATTTAAGTAACAAATCATAACTTTGACAGGATTTGATGAAGGCCGTATCTATCCGGATTGGCCTTCAAGAGAATCATCAGGAGGTAATATCCCTCTTTTCATGGCGTAGCGGATTAACTGTGGCTGGCTGCGCAGACCAAGTTTATGCATGACATTGGCACGGTGCACTTCCACGGTGCGGCGGCTGATATAAAGACGTTCGGCTATTTCTGCATTGGTGCAGCTCTGGGCCGCCAGATGCAGCACTTCTCGCTCCCTTGTTGTTAACGTATCATATGGGTCCAGGTACGTTTCCTTGCTTTTTTCTATATAGTTCTCGATTGCTCGTTCAGAAAGCGAGGCACTTAGATAGTGTCGGCCGATTTCGGCTTCACGAATAGCTTTAACCAGTTCAGCGGCTGTTGAATCTTTAAGCACGTATCCCTTGGCACCGGCTCTCAATGCTTCCAGAACGTAGGCCTCATTGTTATACATGGAAAGAATGACAATGGCGGTCTTCGGCGATTGTTTACTGACCTGCCTGGCAACTTCAAGGCCGTTCAGGCCGCTCATCATAAGGTCGAGTACCAGAATATTCGGGTGTAATTTTTCAACCATCCGTACCGCTTCCAGCCCGTCGGATACCTCACCGATGACCTCGAAGTCTGCTTCTGCTTCCAGTAATGAGCGTATACCCTGCCTGACGATGTGGTGGTCTTCGGCAAGTACCAATGTTGTCATATCTTCTTTCCCTTCGAGCCTGTTTCGTCGGTGGACAAAGGGAGCCGGGCAATGATGGTTGTGCCTGCGCCCGGACTGGAATCTATGGTCAGTTCTCCCTCAAGGGAGCGTGCACGCTCATGCATTCCGAAAAGACCGCCGGATATGCCGGGCGATATTGCGGCAGAGTCAAAACCGATTCCTTTGTCTTCAATACGGAGCCACAGCATTTTCCGGTCCACCCAGGCGGTTACATTTATCTCCGATACGTCGGCATGGCGAACGACATTGGTTAAAGCCTCCTGGACGATGCGGTAAGCGGCAATGCTTATCTCTGATGGGAAACGTACCTGTAAGCCAGAGTGTTTGAAGTTTACCTTTATCTGCGTTTTTGATGTGTAGTTGTCGAAGTGCCAGAGCAGGGTGGGGAGTAGACCCAGGTCATCGAGCATCCCCGGTCTCAGGTCGAGTGATAGATTACGTACCTGTTCCATCAGGCCGTTGACCAGCGTCGCCGCCTCGGTCAATGTAGATTCAGCATCCTCAGGCGGCAGACTTTTTGCCCTGTCAAGCATCAGCTTGAGTACGGTTAGAGACTGCCCGATTTCGTCATGCAATTCGCGAGCGATGGACCCGCGCTCCTCCTCCTGTATCTGTACAAGGCTGCGGGAAAGCGTTCTCAGTTCCTCCTCGACGCGCTTGATTCCGGTAATATCATGAACAGTTCCGATCATTCTTAACGGCTTTCCTTCTCTACTAAAAGTGACTTCTCCTCTTTCGTGTACGAAGCGTACCGTGCCATCGGGTAAAACAATGCGATGGTTGATATCGTAGGGTTGCGCTTCGTACAAAGCATCATTTACCGAGTTCTCCACCAGTTCTCTATCATCGGGATGTACCGAAGATATGAAAGCCTCATACGTAACGCCGGACTTTTGCGCGGTCAGCCCGAAAATCCTGTAAATTTCGTCGGACCACAGCAACTTATCATTCACGATATCCCATTCCCAGTTTCCCAGATGAGCGATACGTTGCGCTTCGGTAAGCCTGGCTTCACTCAGCCGTAAGCCGTCTTCTGCCCGCCGGCGCCTCGTTATATCCCTTAGAATGCTGATAACCCCCGTTATTTCACCACCCTCACTGAGAAAGGTGGTTGTAATTTCGGCAGGGAATAATTCTCCGCTTTTTCTACTCATCGATAGTTCTGTTTGCAGAGCTTCTTTCCCCTCCGTCATGGTTTGTTCAAGTAGCTGTCCAAAATACTGGTAGCCTTGATTTGACGGATAAAGAAATTCGGTTGTTTTTCCAAGGCATTCATATTCTTCGTAACCGAATACGTTTTTTACCGCGTGATTTACATAGGCGATAGTTCTCTCCGGTAGTCTCACTCTGAAAATAACTTCTTGCAGGGAATTATTCAATCTCTCGAGGTATTCATGGTTGCTTTTCAGCTCTTCTTGCGCCCTTTTACGGGCAGTGATGTCGGTCATAGATAGCAGCACTCTTGTCCATGTATCTTCGAAGCCCGGTGCTACTGATAATCTCAAATGGACATACTTTTCTTCATCATCGAGTGTTCGAACTAATCTCTCGTTTTCAAAAGAGGTCTCTCCCCCGGCCAGAGCAATCAACTGCTCTTTAAATGCATCGTACGTATCTACGGTGAATATCTGCCCGAGTCCTGTCAATAAATCATCTTTCTTTCTTACGTGAAACAAAGTCAATGCAGCTTTATTTACATCCGTAATTTTCACCATGTCGACATAACCGGCAAGCTCTTGAGGATTATTCCTTAGGTATTCATCGAGATTATCTATACCGCTGTCCCGCAAGCTGTCAAGGTGTTTTTTTACAGAGGATAAATCTTCTTCCAGGAGAGCGATTGGTACATTTTCAAACAGGCTATGATAACAGTCATCAGCCATCCTGAACCCTTTAGATAATCGAGTGCGGTGTTTGGTCTCGCGGCCGGGTCTTTCGCCGGACATATTGATACCTACTTTTTTATTCGGCATGGTTTGATATTTTTAGCTTCACGAAATATTACCGATTCGACCTGTAACATTTTTATCATAGAACCTGATTGGAATTATATCAAGCAATAGAAAGCTACGAGT
>JAFGHZ010000051.1 GCA_016929875.1 Dehalococcoidales bacterium | reverse complement strand
GGATACCGAGGATATCGGTAAACCACAGGCGAACGAACTTGACATTGTTTTCCTTCGCCATCTTGAGAACATATTCTTTGCTGTCCGCTCTCTTGCTCTTACCTGCCATAAAGACTTGCCCTCCTTAAAAGTAACTCCCCGGCGGTTCTTCTTATATTTTAATACCAATCTTATCAGAATCTACGCAATAGTAAAAGCCGTTAAAAACTGTTTCTTACTTTTATCCCGCGATTCTGCAGATATGCCTTCAATTCCCTGCAGGTATAGTTGCCGTAGTGAACGATCGAGGCAACCAGAGCGGCATCGGCATGTCCGGCAGAGAAAGCCTCATAAAGGTGCTCCGGTTTTCCCGCCCCGCCCGAGGCAATCACCGGGATGCCCGCATTGTTGGCAATCATACGGGTGAGAGCTAATTCGTAGCCTTCTTTGGTACCATCGGCATCGATGGAGTTGACGACCAGCTCCCCTGCTCCGAGTTTTTCGCCCAGCTTCGCCCACTGAAGAGCGTCGATACCGGTCGGCGTAATCCCATCGTTAATGACAATCTCATAGCCGGAAGGAATTTCCCCTGTTTTCTTGGCCCTTTTGACATCCATCGAAAGAATAGTGCTCTGTGAGCCGATGGCGCCGGCAATTTCCGAAATCAGCTCTTTCCGCTTCACCGCCGCCGTGTTGATATTTACCTTGTCGGCACCGGCCAGCCTCAATTTCGTGGCGTCTTCCACGGAGCGGATTCCGCCGCCTACCGAGAACGGAATAAAAATCTGCGAAGCCACCGCTCTGACGAAATCCAGTATGATGTCCCGGTTCTTCTGCGATGCGGTAATATCGTAGAACACCAGCTCGTCGGCACCGTCTTCATAATACTGGCGGGCTTTTTGAACGGGGTCCCCGATGTCTTTCGTGTCCACGAATTTAATGCTTTTGGCAAGCTTGCCATCGCGAACATCGAGACACACAATCAGTCTCTTGCTGAGCATATCTACCGGCTCCTGTTATCCGTTGAATTCGACGGGACCCTTCCGTCCCATTTTACAAAACGTTCCAGCATCTGTAAGCCCGGACGACCGCTTTTCTCCGGGTGGAACTGGACTGCGAACAGGTTTTTATATCCCAGGGCGGAGCAAAATTCTCCGCCGTAATCGGTAACGGCATAAATATTCCCCCTGTTGTCCGGTTGAGGGTAATACGAGTGGACGAAATAGAATTCGTCCTCTTTCCCGACGCCTTCGAGCAGGGGATGAGGCTGGACCGTTTTTACCGCATTCCACCCCATATGCGGGATTTTCAACGATTTATCCTGCAGTTTGAACCTGACTGTTTTCCCGGGAATCAAACCGAGGCAGGGCGTTTTTCCCTCTTCGGAGCTATCGAGAATAACCTGCGCGCCGATGCAAATCCCCAGTATCGGAACCCCTGCCGCAAACGACTGCTTCAAAGCCGCCCCCGACCCTTTCTGTTTCAGGGTATCCATCGCGGGAGGTGCCGCTCCGACTCCCGGGAAAATTATTCTTTCGGCTTTTTGAATATCCGCCGGTGTATCGACAACAACCGTCCTGACACCCACCTCAGCGCAGGCCCTCTGCACGCTTCCGATATTGCCGGCGCCGTAATCAATAATGGTTATCATCGCCCGTCCGCAAAAACCCCGATTTCAGTAATAATCAAAGTCTAAAGTCCCCATCTGCTAAAGTCAAGAATTCCTTATTTTATTTTAACACGTTAGTACTTCCCGGGTCGTACTGCGCACAGCTACCGTACTATCGGCGTAAGCACATTTCTTAATTGACAACTTCCGTCGGGACAAGCATAATAGTATGAAGTGCAAATTAAGCAATCGGGGCACCTTGTCCGGATTGCTGTAAAGTATAACAAAAGGAGTATGAATGGACGGTTTACTAAACCTCGGACACCATGGGCTCAAAGCCGGTTTTGAGCAAATCTCGGTCCTTTGCGTACTGGGTGTCGCCATCATTGCCCTGCTTTATGCGTGGCTATTACGCGGCACCGTACTCAAGAAGGACAAGGGCACTGCTAATATGCAGGAGGTATGGGGCGCCATCAAGGTCGGCGCCAACAGTTACCTCAAACGTCAGATGAAATCGATACTGCCGGCGATTGTAGTTCTGACGGTAGTACTTTTCTTCAGCGTCTATGTTGTCGAACCAAGCCTTGAGGCACAAGCAGAATTTGGCGAGAATGCTATATGGTGGGTGGCAATCGGACGAAGTCTGGCATTCGTCATCGGTGCTACGTTCTCAATGCTAGTCGGTCAACTCGGCATGCGTATGGCAATTGAAGCTAATGTACGCGCCGCCGCTGCCTCCAAGCGCAGCCTGAACGAATCCCTCACCATCGCCTACTATGCAGGTACCATCACCGGTATGTTAACCGATGGTCTGGGACTGCTCGGCGGCACGGTAATTTTCATCATCTTCGGGCAGGCATCACCGGATGCTTTGCTCGGTTTCGGCCTCGGCGGCACGTTGCTGGCGCTCTTCATGCGTGTCGGCGGCGGTATCTACACTAAAGCCGCAGATGTCGGTGCCGACCTCGTCGGTAAAGTAGAAAAAGACATCCCGGAAGACGACCCCCGCAACGCGGCTGTCGTTGCCGACTTGGTAGGCGACAATGTCGGCGACTGCGCCGGTATGGCGGCAGATATTTTCGAAAGCTACGAAGTTACCATCGTCTCCTCGATGCTACTCGGTATTGTATTAGTAGCAGCAACAGGAGACCTAAAATGGATCGTCTATCCCTTGATTATCCGCGGTATCGGCGTCCTCAGCACGATTCTGGGTACTTTCGCCGTCCCGATGTGGCAGAAATTCCCCATCAAGTTCCTGCGGGCACACGATGCCGAAGAGGCAATGTTCCGCTCTTATGAATTATCCAGCGTCTTTACCATCGCCTGGGCATTCGTCGTCGCAATTTGGTACGCAAGCGATTGGAGGCTGGCAGTACTGACCACCATCGGCGTCGCACTGGCAGTAGTTTTCAATCCTCTCACTTCACTCTTCACATCGACCAAGAAAAATGCGGTCAAGAGCATCGTCAAATCCACCAACACCGGGCCTGCCACCACGATTCTTTCCGGCCTCTCGGTAGGTATGGAATCCAGTGTCTGGGCTCTGGTTGTTATCTGTATCGCCTTCGCCGGCGGTTTAGCGCTCTATAGCAGCGCAGGTCCGATCTATGTACTCTACGGTGTAGCTTTAATTGGTATCGGCATGCTCAGTATGACCGGTAACAATGTTGCTATGGACTCCTTCGGTCCTATCTCCGATAATGCTAACGGTATCGCAGAAATGGCATGGCATGACCAGGACGATGAAGAAACAAAGAAAGCCCGCCAGGTCATGGCTGACCTCGACGCTGTCGGTAATACCACCAAAGCCATTACCAAAGGCGTGGCAATTGCTTCGGCAGTCATCGCGGCTGTCGCTCTCTTCGCCTCGTTCATCACCGATGTCGGTAGAGTTCAAGACCAGATGATAGCCCAGGGAATTGCAATAACAAAGCTAACTGGCATTGATGTCTCCGGCACCAAGGTGTTTATCGGACTTCTTATCGGTGGTGCCTTACCCTGGTTGTTCAGCTCCCTTTCCATTCGTGCAGTCAGCCGCGCAGCCGGACGTATCGTAGAAGAAGTACGGCGTCAGTTCCGTATCCCCGGTGTTATGGAAGGCACGACCAAACCCGATTATGCCAGAGTTGTCGGTATCTCCACTTCATCAGCACAGAAAGAACTCATCCCTCTGGCAGTGATTGCGGTTGTCATGCCTGTTGTCGTCGGTCTGGCGTTGGGCGTAGAAGCCCTCGGCGGCTTCCTTGCTGGTATCATCCTGTGCGGTCAACTACTTGCAGTCTTTATGTCGAATGCAGGCGGTGCATGGGACAATGCCAAGAAGGCCATCGAAGACGAACCCCGCGACCTGAAAGCCAATACCGGCAAAGGCAGCGAACGGCATAAGGCCAGCGTTGTCGGCGATACCGTCGGCGACCCGCTCAAAGATACGGCCGGTCCCGCTCTTAACCCGATGATCAAGGTCGTTAACCTCGTCAGTGTCATCGCTGCTCCAATCATCGTTAAATTCAGCACCGGACTTAACTGGGGTGTAATTGTTACAGCAGTCGTTTTACTCGGTGTAGTAGCCTGGGCAATCATGCGAAGCAAGAAAGATGTCTCCTTAACCGGTAGTGCTGCACCAGAAGCAATTCCCGTCGCACCGTCAAAACCGGCTCCTCCCGCTGCACCGAAGAGCAATAACCCGCCTAAGAAAAAGTAAATCTTCCACCTGAATAGAAGAAGAGACCCGCCGGTTCGGCGGG
>JAFGHZ010000050.1 GCA_016929875.1 Dehalococcoidales bacterium | reverse complement strand
GTCTCGGACTGGATGCCGACATCATCGAAAGCGCCCGCGGCATGCTTTCCAGGACGACTCAGGAAGTAGAAGCTCTGCTGGCGCACCTGGCGGAAGAAAGAGATAAACTGCAGGCTGTCCGCCTCGAGCAGGAAAAGCTGAGGCAGGACGCCGAACGACTGAAAAACGAATTTGAAAAGAAGCTCGACGATTTGAATTCTAAGGAAAAATCTGTCATCCAGGAGACCAGAGACAGAGTAGTCACCGAAGCCGCCGACTTACAGAGGGAAATCCGGCAGGCTCTGACCGAATTGCGTAAACAGCAGAAGTCTAAAGACTCTATCGAACACACCCGAAAGAAGCTGGCTTCAATCCAGGAAAAAATCAGGACCGTTAAATGGCAGACCCAGACAAGCGGGAACGAACCGCAGGAAGATAACTCCATCGCTGTCGGCGACACCGTTCATCTCAAAGAAGCCGACCTCGAAGCGCGGGTCATAAAAGTAAATGAAGAAAGCAGGGAGATTGAAGTTCAGGCAGGACAGACCAGAATCAAGCTGGGACTGAACGGGGTGGATAAAATCATACCTTCCGCCGACGGAGGAGCATCGTCTTATATTTCGCTTATCAAACCGTCGTCCGCAAAAGCCGTTCCCCCCGAACTGCTCCTGCTGGGGAAACGCGCCGAAGAAGTGGAGCTTCTGCTGGATAAATACCTCGACGCCGCCAGCCTGTCGAACCTCAGTCAGGTACGCATCGTACACGGCAGCGGCACGGGTACTCTGCGTCAAATTGTCCGTGAGCTTCTGAAATCTCACCCGCTGGTAAAATCCTTCCGCCCCGGGGAAAAAGGCGAAGGCGGTAACGGCGTCACCGTCGCCAATCTGTGATTAAAGCATTGGATAGGAGTTCTAGAAGAGGAAGGGCGAACGCCCTTCCTCTCGTTATTATTTCTCCTCCTCTATGGGAGGAGATTAAGTAGAGGGTCGCTTGCCCTGAGCGCAGTCGAAAGGGTTGCGCAAACAAATACCACGGCTTCCAGAGGGAGTTTTAGAGGGTCGTTGAACCCCCGCTTGATTATTGGCTGTTGGAATTTGGAACTTCTTTGTTCTTTTCACAAGAACAAAGTCGTGGGTCGCTTGTCCTGAGCATAGTCGAAAGGGCTGTGCTTGCACTACGCCTGTCGAAGTGTATATATAACCTCTGGAATTATGCTAAACTTCTAACAAGCATAATTATTATCAGGGGAAAACGACATGCCGACCATTAGAAACTTTAAACTCACCCGACAAAAAACTATCGCCCTGCTGCAACAATTGGAAGCAGAAGGTAATCCGGCAACCACCATCTATCTGCCTGCCGGTATGCCGATGGCGGATATAGAAACCCTGTTCAAAAAATCCCCCGTCACACAGACGGTTCCTCCGGATATCGTCAAATCGGCATCCGGTTCTCTGACCGGCTCAGCCCTTTTCCTGGGAACATCGCAGAAATATCTTGTTTCACCGCCTTTCCCTCTCAAAGAAAATTACATCACCGACGGCTACGATATCGGGCCGCTGTCTTCCCTGCTCGCCCGCGACTTCACCATCGGCATCATACTGGTACGGTTAGGTTCGTATTCTATCGGCATCTGTCGGGGGGAAAAACTGCTCGAGCATAACACGGGGACGGGACTGGTACACGGACGACACCGGCAGGGAGGCTCTTCCGCGGCACGCTTTCAGAGACGACGGCAGGACCAGACACACCATTTTCTGAAAAGAGCAGGAGAGCATATCGAAGAGAGGTTCGGGCCTTACGCAAAGAAGTTCGATTTTCTGGTTTACGGCGGCGCCCGGACGACCATCGACCAATTAAAAAAACAGCGCCCGTTTCTTCAACAGTTCGAAAACAGACTATTGCCGCCTTTACTCGAAATCCCCGACCCGCGTCTTAATGTACTGGAGAAAGCAGTTATCGGCATCTGGTCGAGTAAGATCACCAAATGGCAGGAAGAACAGTAATTATTTGCCCTCAGCTGTCTTCGGCCTGACAACCAGTACCGGCACCTTCGACCCGCGAAGAATTGCGTCCGCCACACTGCCCATAATCGCCCGCTTGAACCAGCCGCGCCCGTGGCTCATCATCACGATTAATGAAATCCCCTGGGAATCGGCGAGGTCCATAATCGACTTGGCGGGCGTGCCGACCGTAACCTGGTAAGAGGACTTGACACCCTGAGATTTAATCGATTGGGACCAGTTCACCAGATATCGCTTGGCATTAGCAACGTTGTCGACATCCTTGAACGGTACCTCTTGAGCGATGATGTCGTCAGTACCGTTGGTCTTCTTACCGTTAGATTGCAGTACCGTAGTTACACTGGAAGGGGCGAGGACACGCACGAGAACCACTTCGGCACTGAAACGTTTGGCAATTTCAACGGCAAAAGGGACGGCTTGAGTACTCAATCTCGAGCCGTCTAGAGGGACTAAAATGCGTTGGAACACCCTATCGCTCCTGTATCGGATATGCAAGCCCTATTATGCAAGAGAATAGAACTCGATGTCAAGATAAAAGGGGCCAGGAACAGCCCAATTCACGGGTCATATTTTTATTCGAATCGGCCCGTTTGGTTGATACCTACCATATCCGATGGGATTAGGTAGAAGCTCCAGAAGAGGGAGGGCAAATGCCCTCCCTCTCGTTATTATTTCTCCTCCCTAAGAGGGAGGAGATTAAGTAGAGGGTCGCTTGCCCTGACTTGCGAAAGGGTTGTGTGATAGGACTGTGGAATAATAAACCACAGGTAGCCATTGCAGTTTCACAATTTGACACCGAACATATGATGAAGATAAAATTGTGAATAATATCGGACTGGAAGACGTAAAATGTTACCTGAAGAAACCAAAAACCTTATCGGCATGAGCACGCCGGAAAGAATCAACGAAATAGAAAATGGCGCCATTCGCAAGTTCGCCGACGCCGTGGGTGAATCCAATCCCCTCTACGAAGATGAAGACTACGCCCGGAAATCGAGATACGGCTCGATTATCGCACCGCCGGGATTTTTCGGCTGGCCCAAAAATCCAGACAAAGGCAGTGCCCTGCTGGTTGAAGTACCGCTGGAAGTCGTCACTGTCATGGAGAAAGCAGGATATCCGTTCGCGTCGGTTGTCGACGGCGGTATGGAATACGAATTTTTCTCGCCGATATATGCCGGCGATACCCTCACTAATAAGACGACCGTCACCAATATCAGGGAAAGGGCCGGAAGTACGACGAGCCTGGTATTTATAAACATGGAGACGGTTTACGTGAATCAGAAAGGCAATACCGTCGCTAAAGCAATGGCTACGATGATTCTGCGTTCCATCAATCAACAAAAGGAACAGGCAAATGTCTGAGCAAATCTACTGGGAAGATATCGAGGTCGGGGCGGCAATAACACCCCTCGCGAAAATAGCGACCTCTCAAATGCTGGTCAAATGGGCGGGTGCCTCCGGCGATTTCAACCCGCTCCACTACGATGTGGTTTTCGCCGAATCCGTCGGGGTCGGCAAACCGATTGTTCACGGCGCACTGAAAAGGCAATGGCTGGTACAATTGGTTACCGACTGGATGGGTGAGCAGGGAACACTGAAAAAATTCTCCTGTCAGTACCGGGCGATGGATTATCCCCGACAGATGAAAACCATGACCGAGCCGCGGGAAGGCGAAACATGGTGGTGTAAAGGCGAAATCACTAAGAAATACATCGAGGGCGACCAGCACCTCGTCGATTGTAATATCAGGGTCGAAAACGGAAAAGGCGAAGTCACCACACCTGGTAAAGCGACTGTCGTTCTACCCGTCAGAAGCTAGTTACCGCTCCCGCTAAATCAGCTTGAACTGCATCACGTCCACTATTCCCATATCGGTCAGCCTGAGTTCGGGAATTACCGGCAATGCCAGGAACGACAGCGTCGCGAACGGCGACGATAGTTTTGTACCCAGTATCTTTGCCGCTTTTTCTACCTTTTCGAGTCTGGTCACCACCGTCGCCAGGGGTTCGTCGGAAAGCAGTCCGGCCACCGGTAAAGCCAGGCTGGCCGCAACTCTTCCATCGGCAACGACCACCAGTCCCCCCTGCAATCTTTCTATTTCCCTGACGGCAAGATAAATATCATCGTCGTTGGTACCTACTGCCACAATGTTATGGGAATCGTGAGCCACCGAAGAAGCCAGCGCTCCCCGTTTCAGCCCGAAACCTTTCACCAGTCCCAGTCCGATATTGCCCGTGGCATTATGCCTTTCTATAACCACTGCCTTCAAAATGTCCCGTTTGGTATCGGGAACAACGGCAATTTTCTCCATACGCTTGCGTGTGATAATCTGGCCGGGAACGATTTCAATCACCGGCATGGCAGCACCGGATATTTTAAGCTGCAACGACTCTTTCTTAAACGGTTTTATCTTCACCGTACCGGTAAGCTTTTGACGACTCGATTTCGGCACTTCGAAAAGCGCTCGTCTGTTTTCTCCCACCTGACAGCCTCTATAAAAGACCATATCGATGGGGAACGTCTTCAAATCACCGGAGACAATCAGGTTAGCGATGTAACCGGGCGCTACCGCTCCCAGTTTATCCAATCTGAAATACTGCGCTGTGTTAATCGTTGCCATTTGAACCGCACGGACCGGATTCAACCCCAGACTGATCGCTTTCCTGACAACCGCGTCGATATCGCCGTCGTTCAGCAGGTCGTAACAGCTGCGGTCGTCCACGACAAAAAAACATCTATGGTAGGTTTCGTCCATCACCAGCGGCAGAAGGGCTTCCAGGTTCTTCTCGGACGAGCCTTCGCGAATCATAACGTACATCCCGCGGCGGAGCTTTTCTTCGGCTTCCGCTAGGTTCACGGACTCGTGGTCGGAACCGATGCCCGCCGCAATATAAGCGTTCAGGTCTTTTCCTGCGAGAGAAGGAGCATGGCCGTCGATTATCTTGCCGCCGGCCGCTTCGACCTTATCCAGAACATTTTTATCGCCGGACAGCACACCGGGGAAATTCATCACCTCTCCCAGACCGATGCACTCCTTAAATCTGAGGATACGCCGTATATCGTTAATGTCTAGACTGGCCCCGGAAGTCTCCAGA
This sequence comes from Dehalococcoidales bacterium, assembly GCA_016929875.1. Lineage (GTDB taxonomy): Bacteria > Chloroflexota > Dehalococcoidia > Dehalococcoidales > Fen-1064 > Fen-1064. The sequence goes on along the minus strand of JAFGHZ010000050.1, from coordinate 14,928 downwards.
TGTGTTGCCGGTACACAGGAAGGCGCCATCAAAAAAACATCCAGCGGTAAGCTACGGGCACAGTCGAGAACATACCGGATACCGTCCAATCCGCAGACATTGGCGATTTCGTGGAGGTCAGTCACCAGGGAAGTCGTTCCGGCAGGTACCACGCTGCGGGCGTATTGCCCCACATCGAGGAGAGAGCTTTCGATATGCACGTGTCCGTTGATGAGTCCGGGTATTAGATACTTGCCCTGCAGGTCGATAGTTTGTTTTGCTTCCTCATAGTCTCCGATACCGGCGATATAGCCGCCATAAACAGCCACATTGCCCGGCTCGATTTTTCCGTTAAAAACATTGACCACGCGGGCATTGGATAGAATAAGGTCGGCGGGTTTTTGTCCGCGCGCGACGGCAATCAGCTGTTTCTTTTCTTCCGATTGTTCCAATACACGCCTCCCCGCTCTCGATAATAGAATGGATTACTATACCTTTCAGTTCATAATCCTACGCATTTCATAAATTCGTCAACATCGCTCAGGTCGTTAAGGTAATAAGAAGGCGACTCCGCCAGCAGTTGTTCCTTTGTAGCAAGCCCGGTACCTACCGCCAGAGTATTTATACCGGCGTTACGACCGGCAATGACATCGTTAGGAGAATCGCCGATAAGAAATATCTTCTTATTGGATATATTATCGCTGTTAAGGCGACGCCCTCTTTCGATAGCGATACGTACCAGTTCCGTCCTGTCTTCACTATCCGAGCCGAAGCCTCCGAATGAGAAATAATGGTCGATGTCTCCTCTTTTTAGTTTCAAATAGGCAGAAGCTTCTAAGTTGCCCGTTTCCAGCCCCAGGATAGTATTTTTTTCATCGGCAAGGTGTTGCAGGAGCTGAGTAACGCCCGGCATCAGGCGAAAGGTACTTTTAGCCAGCTCTTCCGGCAGCAAAACTATGTACCGTTCCGTCATAGCGGCATACTCTGCATCGTCCAACCGACGTCCCTGTATCATTACCGCCGCTTCCTGGAAAAGCTCCGGGTCCGTCCGCCCGTGAAAACTTATAGTATCAATCGATTGCTTTGCCCTGAATATATCATAGAAAGCTCGAAGCATAGCTTTTCTGGTAGCACCCTCCGCTCGAAGTAATGTGCTGTCGATGTCGAAAAGAAATAGCTTTTTGTCCTGTTTTGCCGTCATTGACTGTCTTCCCCCAGGATACAGACGTCCGGCAGGTTGCGGTACTCCTCCGCGCAATCCAGCCCGTAGCCTACCAGAAACTTATCGGGTACCGTAAAACCTACATAATCGATAGGCACCACTACCCTGCGGCGCAAAGGTTTGTCCATCAGGCAGCACAACTTCAAGGAAGCCGGCCCCTTCTTCTGCAAATACTCCATCAGGAAAGATATGCTGTGACCGGTATCCACGATATCTTCCACTACCAGCACGTCTCTTCCTTTGATGGATGCTCTGATGTCCTGTATGACCTTCACCTTCCCCGAACTCTCCCTGCCGGAGCCGTAGCTGGATAAACGGATAAAGTCGATTTCGAGAGGGAAGTTCAGATGACGTACCAGGTCGGCCATAAAAACAAAGGCGCCTTTCAAAACGCCGATAACCAGCGGGCATTTTCCTGCATAGGATCGCGTGATTTCATCTGCCAGACCGGCAACGACGACACTGATTTCTCTTCCGGTACGCAGAACGGTCAGGCTGGATTTCGGGCTCGTTTTCAATGCATTTACCTCCCCGGAACGGTGTATTCGGCAAACACATCATCAGGAACAGTACTCTGCGGACACTGATGGTCGCCTAGCTAAATGATAACACAACGTCCCGAGGGGAGAAACGACAGTTTTTATTGCTTCGGCGGATTTGCCGGTTGCGATTGTTTTTCGGCAATATCCCCGGCGACAGGAAGTTTAAACATTATACCCTGATAGGCTTTGAGCATCAGTATTATCCATATGATGACTGTAAACGCCCAGAAGATAGGACCGAGTACAAAACCAACAAACGGTAAAATGTTAAGAACCGTGCCGATAATCGTGAATGCCAAGGTTACAATAATAGATTGCCACGCATGAAAACGCACGAATTTATTATCTTTTTCCATGACGAGGAAAACCACTCCGGTTATCCACCATAACGCATAACAGAGTAACCCTGCGACATTTTGGTCAAGACCCATGCTTGTTTTTCCACTCGACTCAGTCATAAATCCTCCTTCGTATTTTACAATAAAACCGCGTAGTTCACAGAGATAGTTAGCTGGAACTTTAGTGTAATCCTACGAAGATGGAATGTCAATATCAGAAAACCTTAAATTACTATTACGAGTTTAGTTTACCCTGAGCGAAGCGAATGGGTGGCAATCTCACACCACCAGATACTTAGCTAGAGATTGCTTCGCTACACTCGCAATGGTTCATCTTTCGAATGCAAAACGAAAAACCATCGGAGTACTGGGGGGCAAAGATTCCAGACACGGAAGTGGATTTTACTTTCCGCTGAGGAACTTATCGATGTCGGCGGCGGCACGCTTGCCGGCACCCATCGCACTGATAACGGTCGCGGCACCGGTGACGATATCGCCGCCCGCCCAGACCCTGTCCTTTACCGTCTTGCCGGTAGTCTCGTCGGCCACCACCGTCCCGTGACCGGTCGTCTTCAAGCCCTCGGTAGTGGAAGCAATCAGTGGATTCGGCGTCGTCCCCAGAGCAACGACAACCGTATCGATTGGGATAACAAATTCACTACCCTTTTTGGGAATCGGACGCCGTCTGCCGCTGGCATCGGGTTCGCCGAGTTCCATCTCGATACACTCCATACCGTTGACCCACCCCTTGCCGTCATCAATGAATCTGACGGGATTGGTAAGGAATTTGAAGACGATGCCCTCTTCCATAGCGTTCTCGACTTCTTCCTTGCGGGCAGGTAGCTCGGCTTCGGAACGTCGGTAAACAATATAGACCTGCTCGGCACCTAATCTCAATGCGCACCGCGCGGCATCCATCGCCACGTTACCGCCGCCAATCACCGCCACTTTCTTTCCCATTCTCAAAGGCGTATCGAATTTCGGAAAGAGGTAAGCTTTCATCAGATTGATGCGGGTCAGCCACTCGTTGGCAGAATAAATACCGCAGAGGTTCTCTCCGGGAACATTCAAAAACATCGGCAATCCGGCGCCGGTCCCGAGAAAAACAGCGTCGTAGCCACCCTTCAGAAGTTCATCCAGGGTATCGATTTTACCGACGACGGCATCCAGGACGATTTCTACACCCAGAGACTTCACGAAATTGATTTCGTTCTGGACGATTTCCTTGGGCAGCCTGAATTCGGGAATACCGTACATCAACACGCCACCACCGATATGCAATGCTTCGAAAATCGTGACCTTGTGTCCCTTCTTCGCCAGGTCGGCTGCCGCCGTTAATCCGGCAGGCCCTGAACCGATTACCGCCACTTTTTTACCGGTCGGAGAAGGTAAGGACGAAGCAGGCGGCATCGCGGATTTGTTATTTCTCTCCCAGTCGGCGACATACCGCTCCAGTCTCCCGATGGCAATCGGCGCCTTCTGTTTTCCCAGCGTACATTTCGCTTCGCACTGGGTCTCCTGGGGGCATACGCGACCGCAAACACCCGGCAGGGCATTCTTGCCCTTGAGGGCTTTGACCGACTCCTGCATGTTACCCTCGCGGAGTGCCTTGATAAATTCAGGGATATCGACATTCACCGGACAGCCGTCGACACAGGGACGCTTCGGACACTGGATACAGCGATTAGCTTCCTCCAGCGCCATCTCCGGAGTGTAACCCAGAGCCACTTCTTTGAAGTTCTTCGCCCGGATTTTAGGTTCCTGCCGCGGCATTTCAACCCGGTTCAAATTAAGTTTGGCGATTTTAGTCCTCCAGACAATAACTCAATGATGGTGTCCGCCGCACTGGCACTGCCAGTTTTCGAGGGCTTCCTTTTCTTCTTCGAGATAGTTGCGCTGTCGCGCCGCCAGTAAGTCCCAGTCTACCTGGTGTCCGTCGAAATCCGGGCCGTCGACACAGGCAAATTTGGTCTGGCCGCCGACGACTACACGGCAGCACCCGCACATTCCGGTACCGTCCACCATAATCGGGTTCAGGCTGACAATCGTCTTGACCCCGAAAGGCTGTGTAGTCCGGGAACAGAATTTCATCATCACGCTGGGACCGATAGCGATTACCCTGTCGACCTTCTCGGTTTCCAGTATTTCTTTGAGGGGTTCGGTCACCAGGGCTTTGCGGCCGTAAGAACCGTCATCGGTGGTAACTATCAATTTGTCGCTGACACTGCGCAATTCCTCTTCCCAGAACAGAAGGTCTTTGGTACGTGCCCCCATAATCGAGATAACCTTGTTGCCCGCCTGTTTCATCGCCCTGGCAATCGGCATAATTGGGGCTACCGCGAAACCGCCGGCGACACAGACTACCGTACCGAACTTCTCGACATGTGTCGGGACGCCGAGCGGCCCCGTCAAGCTCATAATCGAATCGCCGTCTTTCAGACAACCCAGTTCACGGGTAGTCTTACCCACTTCCATAAAGACAATCGTCAGTGTCCCCTCTTGAGCATCGCAATCGGCGATGGTCAGAGGAATACGCTCGCCTTTCTCGTCAATCATGAGAACAACGAACTGACCCGCTTTTGCTTTACGGGCAATACGCGGCGCAGCGAATTTGAACAGGTGGATGTTCGGGACGAGCGTTTTAGCGGTCAGAATTTTGTACAGTTTCCATCACTCCAAAAAACTTCGGTCAGGATTGGCCTGGCCGAATAGATTTTTCACTTTAAGATTATCAGGTGTTTTCATCTTACGTCAAGGGCAGAGGGTAAGCAAATTCAATTAGAAATCAAAGCAACATATGCTTACAAAACACAATGTCAAACGCAGAGAGAGCCCTAGAAGGAGCATCGAGCCTCCACTTGATTATTAGCCGTTAGTTTTTGGAATTTGGAATTTCTCTGGTGGGTATTATTCTACCTTACCAGTAAATCCGAATACTATCACGTCCAGTTGTTTATTAATTCCAAAAAGTATATGATAAGCAATATCAAATCTATGGTGAGGTGCAACGATGGCAATTGAATTAGTTCACATCGGGTTTAACAATATGCTGGCAATGAACAGGGTCATCGCTATCGCCTCACCGAATTCGGCACCGACCAAACGGATGGTCCAGGAAGGCAGAGGCAAAGGACTTCTCGTCGATATGACCAACGGCAGACGTACTAAAGCCGTCATCATCGCCGATAGCGGTCACGTTATCCTTGCCGCGCTTGCCCCGGAGACCATCGCCGGCAGATTACAAATCGGTTCGCCGAAACCCATCTCGGAAGAAGAGTAATTCGAAAAGAGTGGACGATGGGAGAAAAATCACACGGCACCGGTCCGACTGCAAAATCTTCTAAAAATCCCTTACTGATTGTGCTGTCCGGTCCTTCGGGCGTAGGTAAAGATGCCGTCCTAGATTGTCTGAAAAAAAACAGCCCTGATATCACGTTCATCACCACCATGACTACCAGACCGCACCGCGCCAGTGAAAAACACCTGGTGCATTACAATTTTGTCAGTCTGGAAGAATTCCAGAAATTACAGGCGAACAACGAACTGCTGGAATCGGCCAACGTCTACGGTAATTGGTACGGCGTTCCCAAGGAACAAATCCGAGAAGCATTGAAGCGGGGTAAGGACGTCATTGTCAAAGTCGATGTCCAGGGAGTCGCTAACATCAAGAAGGTTGTGCCGCAGGCGTTATTCATTTTTCTGATGCCTCCGTCGCTGGAAGAACTCGCCGACCGATTAAAGCAACGGCGGACGGAATCGGCAGAATCACTGGCGACCCGGCTCGAAAAAGCAAAAAACGAAATCGCGCAAGCTTCGATGTGCGACTACAAAGTCATCAATTATTGCGACAAAATCGAGTCGGCGGCAGCCGAGGTCAAGGCAATCATCGCCGCCGAAAAACGCCGCGATAAGCCGCGTAAAATTGACATCGCATAAATTAGCGAATATAAAAATAACCATTGCGATTCCGCCGAAGGCGACGTGGCAATCTCACACAACCAGACAGCTGGACAGAGATTGCTTCGCTATGCTCGCAATGGAAAAAGCAAATAGGTCTGGAATTATTAACTATGAAAATCGTACGCTTGTCCACTGGTAAAAAGACTGCTTACGGAATGTTGCATAACCGTACCATCGAAATCATCCGGGGTAATCCCTTCGGTAGGATTCAATTTACCGGGACCACCTGTAAACTTAGTGATATCAAACTTCTGTCGCCCTGCATTCCTTCTAAAATCATCTGCCTGGGGCTCAATTACCACAGTCATGCTAAAGAATTGAACTCAAAAATTCCTCAGTCCCCTTTGCTCTTCCTGAAACCGCCCACTGCCGTCATCGGGCATGAGGACAAAATCATTTACCCGCCGATGTCTCGTCAGGTGGACTACGAAGGGGAACTGGGCGTCATCATAAGGAAAAAAGCCGACCACATTCTACCGGAAAATATTACCGATTACATACTCGGCTATACCTGTTTCAACGATGTTACGGCGCGTGATTTACAGAGGCGGGACGGACAGTGGACGCGGGCAAAAGGCTTCGATACATTCGCTCCCTTCGGCCCCTGCATCGAGACGGAACTCGACCCCGAAAATGTCCCTGTCGAGACTTATCTCAACGGAGAACTGAAACAACAGGGCAATACCGTCGACCTCATCTATTCGGTACGCGATACCGTCAGTTTTATCTCGAACGTAATGACTCTTTTACCGGGCGACGTTATCGCCACGGGTACACCCGGCGGTATCGGTCCCATGAAACCGGGAGATATCGTCGAAATTAAGATTGCCCCTATCGGTATGTTGAGAAATTACGTGGTTAAGCCTTAGGCGGAATAAAATACTCTTTTACGTCGGTTTTAGTAAGGTAGATAATCGCTAGCACACCAAGCACTGTGCCAATAGGAATCCAGAAGAAACTCAGCGCGCTGTGCACGATGCTGGCAATTCTGCCCCACTCTTTACCTTTCAGCAGTCCGATACCCCCGAAAATCGACAGTGCCAGGTAGCAAAGCAGAACCAGTATTCCGATACTCAAACCGAAGATGGCACCGACAGGCCCCATATGATAACCCATCCCGTAAGTGTAATATTCCCAGGTGCCCCACACTCCCAGAACTACAGGAATAGCAAAAACCGCAATAGACGCAATACCGATAAACGCGAAAAAGGCAGTGACAAACTCCCAGATAGCTACGAGCACCAGCAACTCGGGTTTTTTCATCTTAATCTCCTGTATTTAATGGAATTATTGTAGTCTCCCGATAAGAGCATGTCAATGCACCATTATTTTATCGCTCTGACCCCGCAGTGCTATTCGGTAAAACAGGCGTCTCCGCCTGTTCTTTTTGTCATTCTAATAAAGTCTTGGCGAACTCAGAAACAATATGGGGGGAGGTAAATGGGGGTAAGCAAGGCAAGCGAGGGCTTTTGCCCTCGCGCCGCCAAAAAAAATTACTCCCCTTTCCCGCTGGGAAAGGGGTCAGGGGATAGGGCTCAGGGTATTAACTACGTCGGGACACAAAAATTTATTCCAACAGGCTATCGGGCAAATGTGAAGGAGTCCGCCATTTTACAAAAACCAGCACTATATAGGAAAGCGAAACACACGCTATCAAAACGGCGAGAGCGACATACACATAATCCGGCAGATACCGTTCGAACAGGCCGATGCGGGACAATATGGAAACGACCTGTGCATGGACCTCATTTGAATTCTGGAACCACCATGGCATATTGGCAAGCCATACCCAGAGACCCGGAAGCATCGCCAGGACGAGAGCAAAAACCCTCTCCAATTTATATTGCGTACGTGCTGCCAGCAGAAGCGCCAGCGGTATATAAATCACCAGATACTGGTAATTGGTCCTGTAAAACAGGCTGATAAAAAGAAGAAAGCCCGCCAGTGCCGCCTGCAAAGGTGTTATTTTTCTCCAGAAACTCAGAACGGCAATTACAATCAGCACGACGGCCAGCACAGGTATCAGTGCCGACATCACGCCGACAGTCTCCCATCCGAAGACATTATGAAAATAAGTCAGCAACGAGCCGCTCCCGCTGAAAGAAAGGACCAGCGGGTCTTGATAGCCCGGCGGCGAACCCGGAAGAAACAGCGAGCGTGCGTAAGGAATAAAATTGCCCGTCACCAAAAACGGCAGGGACAGCAGGGCGACAACACCACCGGTAATTGCGCAATTGGTGAAAAACCGGCGTCGGGGCATATTCCTGATACTGACGACCAGAACCATAGCTATCGGTATGAAGGTATGCTGTTTCGTCATTAAAGCCAGCCCGGCAAATAGAAATGCGAGCCTGTCTTTCCCTTTGATAAGCAGGATTACGAATGCCAGCAGAAACAAAGCCGCAATGGCATCGAACTGTCCGAAAACCCCCGATTCGAACCAGGAGGTAGGATGTAAGAGCCACAGACCGGCAAAAATCATCTTGCGTACTTTCGAACCCGGCACTGCCCAGTATATCAGCATGCCGATAACAAGGTCGGCAAATATGACAGGGGTTTTCATTACCAGCCGCCAGCCGGCGTCCATAATAGGGCTGGTAGTAATGCCCGAGGGAACAAAAAGTGCCGACAGCCCCAGAAATAAGAGCCATACCGGCGGATAAACGAATCCCCATCCTTCGAAAGGTACCAGTCCACTGCTGGCATCGGCATATCGGTAAAAATCCAGTCCGTGTGCTTTAAATATCCTGGCAAATGCCCAGAACTGCTCTACATCCGGTCCCGACGAAAGAGGCGCCGCCCAGAACCTGATAAAAGCCGCCGCGCCGATTAAAATCACAAAAACGATGGTATCGCCATGGTGCTTCGTCCACGCGATACAGGGCTTTAAACTAGCGCACCTGGAAAATATCGATGACAGACCCTTCATCAAGTCCTTTTACCCCGCTTTTGCCTTTTTCTGCAATTCGTACAGCTTCGTCAATGCCTCCAGCGGAGTCAAAGAATCTACTTCCAGCTTCGACAACTCTTCCAGCAGAGGCGATTTCCCGGTAAAAAGCGAGATCTGCTGTACGGCTTCTGTTTGTCGCGGTTTCTTCACCGGTCTAATCGTCTTGCCGTCGCCTTCCAGTTCGTCCAGGATTTCCTGCGCGCGGTGCACCACCGATTTCGGCAGTCCCGCCAGCTTACCGACGTGGATACCGTAGCTTTTATCGACTCCGCCGGGTATAATCTTCCGCAGGAAAATGACTTCGCCTCTTTCTTCTTTCACCGCGACGTTGTAATTCTTGACACGCGGCAGATAGTCGGCGAGTTCCACCATCTCGTGGTAATGCGTCGCGAACAACGTCTTGGCGCCCAGATGCGGGTGATTATGGATGTACTCCGCCACGGCGCGGGCAATGGACAGTCCGTCGTAGGTACTGGTGCCCCGCCCGATTTCGTCCAGAATCAGTAAAGAGCGCGGTGTGGCATTGTTCAAAATGCCCGCCGTCTCCACCATCTCGATCATAAAAGTGGACTGTCCGCCCACCAGGTCTTCCCTTGCCCCGATGCGCGTAAAAACACGGTCCACCAGCCCGATGGTCGCCTCGTCCGCCGGTACGAAACTGCCGGTTTGCGCCATCAGAACGATAATCGCCACCTGTTTCAGATAAGTCGATTTGCCCGCCATATTGGGACCGGTGAGGATAATCAACTGATTGTCCTTGTTGGACAAATTTGTATCATTGGGGATAAAGCTGGTCTCTGTCAACGACCGCTCCACGACCGGATGGCGTCCGTTCTTGATAATAATTTCGTCGCCGTCGGTCAGCTTCGGTCGTTTGTAATTGTAGCGGACGGCGACCTCTCCCAGGCTGGAAAACACGTCGAGATATGCGAGATTTTCAGCAAGCGCCAGTATCGGCTTCCGGTTATCGCTGATTTGCCTGCAGAGGCGCTGGAACAGCTCTACTTCCAGTTCTTCGATACGCTCTCTGGCATTCAGGATGGTCGATTCGTAGTCTTTCAATTCGGGGGTGAAATATCGCTCGCCGTTGGAGAGCGTCTGCTTCCTGATGTAGCTTTCCGGCACCTGTGAAATGTACGATTTCGAGACCTCGATGTAATAGCCGAAAACACGGTTGTAGCCGATTTTCAGTGTTTTGATGCCGGTCTTCTCCTGCTCGGCACGCTCCAGATTAGCGAGATATTGCCGGGCGTTTTTGGATACCGACCGCAGATTGTCCAGTTCCCCCGAGAATCCCGCCTTAATGACGCCGCCCTCCCCCACGCCGGTCGACGGCTCGGCGACAATCGCCTGTCCTATCAGGTCGATTACCTCCGGCTGTGGTTTCAATTCCAGTTCGATAGCGCTGTTTGCCAGTGTTTCCTTGAGTTCGGGGACGGTTTCCAATGCCTTTTGCAAGGCAATCAGTTCGTTCGGATTGGCAATCCCGCTGGCGATTCTATTGATAATCCTTTCGATGTCCGCCAGGTTGTTGAGGGAAGCGATTGTCCGGGCGCGCGCCAGTGAGTTGTTCACGAACCACTCGACGGCATCCTGCCTTTTGCTCAACTCTTTTATGTCAAGTAACGGCTGGTTCAGCCACCGCCTCAGCAACCTGCTCCCCATCGCCGTTTTCGTCAGGTCGATTATCGACAACAGTGAGCCTCTGACCGCTCCCGTACTGCTCCTGAAAAGCTCCAGGTTGTTCTGCGTCTGCATGTCCAGCGCCATAAAATTATCGGTGGCATAGGTGGATAGCCGGTTCAACTGCCCCAGCATCCCCTTCTGCGTTTCCTGTATATAATGGATAACGGCACCCGCCGCGCTGACTGCTAACGGCAGTCCGCTGCACCCGAAGCCGTCCAGCGTCGCTGTGCTGAAATGCTCCAGCAGGGTCTGCCGCGCCACTTCCGTCTCGAACCAGTAGTTATCCAGTCGTGTCAAATGCATGTCCGTCTGCAGACCGTTTACGTCGGCGTCCTGCGCGACGATGATTTCCGACGGCTTGAGCCTCTCCAGTTCGTTGCGCACCCGCTCTAAAGGCAACTGTGTAGTGGCAAACTCGCTCGTGGTGATATCCACATAAGCGATGCCCGCCGTATCTTCTTTAACGACCAGCGCCGTCAGGTAATTGTTCGCTTTGCTGTCTAGTAAGGTAGGCTCGACCACCGTGCCCGGCGTGACCACGCGGATAACGTCGCGCTGGACGATACCCTTGACCTCGCCCGGCTTGGTCAACTGCTCGCAGATGGCGACCTTGTAGCCTCGATTGATTAGCTTCGCCAGGTAGTTATCGACGGCATGGTAAGGGATGCCCGCCATCGGCACTTTGTTGCCCTTTCCCATCTCCCGCGACGTGAGCACAATCTCCAGTTCCTTCGACGTGATTTTCGCGTCCTCGTCGAAGGTCTCGTAGAAATCCCCCAGCCTGAAAAGCACGATGGTCTGAGGGTATTTTTTCTTAATTCTGAGGTATTGTTGCCTGATGGGCGTAATGCTCTCTCGCATAATACCGTTATTGTACTAGAATCACAAAGAAAAAAGAAGAGGGGAGAAACAAAAAATCTCCTTTTTTCAGAAGGGGAAGCAAGGAAAGATTATAGTTTGTGATTCAGGATAATCCCCTAAATTATGAAGTAGCTAAAAAGATTGTACACCAAAATAAGGCCCTCTTATTTAGGTATGATAGTGGAATCATATTCTGGCGAATCACCAATGGGTATAGGATTGATATCCCAAAGATAAAAACCCCGCACTATTTTACCATTATAACTAAATCCCGCTCTCAACCTTATTTGTTGGTCATTCTGAGGTTCAATAAAAACGTCACCTCGGTCTTTCGTTGGGAATCCAACAACTACATGACCTGTTATCTGGTCAACAAATTGAATTATTATTGGATAAGCTCTAATGCCTTTCCATTCGGCATTCCTCCAGAGTTTCAACGAAGCATCAACACAATTGAAACCAACTCCATACGGAATATGATCTGTATTATCAGATCTAATGAAATTAATTACTTGCTCATAAGTCTGATTTTGAGGGTTATCTTTAGGTGGTAAAACAGTTACCTGAGCATTTAACCATGATACTGGAAATAACCCAGTAGAGTTATAACTAGAATAGAACCATAAACCTATAAACACTAATACCAAAATTAAAACAAAAACAACTATTTGCTTATTCTTTGCTTTATTCTGTGTTGGATTGCGGATTTCGAGATTACGTCCTTCTGGAGACCAAAGACGTTGTTCATTTTTTAACCAAGCACATATTGACTTAATGAATTTTCTCACAGTCTTTACCTTTAGCCAATCTATTTGAAAAGACCAGTAATTCCACTAAATACTGCTCCGATTATCGCTCCAAAAATCTCTTCAACGATCCAATTACCAATATTGTTACCAAAATAATTGGTAAAACTTTCTATAGATTTATTCGCAATAGCTTGGGCTGTAGCTGGGTCAGCTGTTGAAATCTGAATTCCGTAGAACAACATCATTATTATCATTGGAGCCAAGCCGCACAGAGTGAGATAAGCAGCCCAATGTTTATTAGTTTTGGTCACAATGAATGAGAAAAGAGCCGATAAAAATAAAACCCACAAATTCATAGTCTAGTAGTATAACACAATGCTTTAGCTTTTTGTAGACAATTTGCACAGTAATATCCCTGAAGTCAAACACATTGCCAGATAAGCGGGAGACTAAGCCAACTAGTAGCGGTATATTTCATAGAATGCCTCATATTATTTACTAAAAGGGGTTTTGCTCCATTTGTGCCACCTACACCTTGTCATTCCTGCCCTCACGTTGCACTCAGGGTAAACTCCGCGAAGAATCCCTAACATATCTCCATTCCGTTCCTTCGATACACCTCGACAAGCTCGGTGCAAGCACTCAGGACAAGACTACGACACGGCATCCAGTGATTAATTTACTGGATACCGATACTGTATCGGAGTACGGTACATGCTTTCACCGGTATGTGGGAAACATCTTAATCTTAGCTTTTTGCCCCTGCACATACATTATGTTATATTTACTATTATGAAACAGATTGAACTTGTTCCTGACGGCACGGTCACGTCGCCGCAGGGTTTCTCTGCCGGTGCGGCCTCAGCCGATGTAAAAGGTAACGGCAAAAAGCGCCTCGACCTCGCTATCTTATGCTCGAAAGAGACTTGCGCAGTCGCCGGACTTTTCACGACCAATAAAATCAAGTCGCCGTCCGTTATTCTTTGTCAGCAGCGGGTAGCGAAGGGCAAGGCTAAAGCCGTCGTGGCGAACAGCGGCTGTGCCAATGCCAGCACCGGCGCGCAGGGACTTGCCGACGCCGCAGAGATGACCGCCCTCGCCGCCAAAGCCGTCGGTGCTAAGCCCGACGAAGTTCTCATCGCCAATACCGGCGTCATCGGCATCAAGCTCCCGATGGCAAGGATTCGCAAGGGTATCAAACAGATTAAAGTTACCCCGCAGGGCGGGCACGATTTCACCCGCGCCATTATGACCACCGACACCACGCCGAAGGAAGTCGCCGTGACTGTCAGGAGCGGCAGGACCGTCTTCACTATCGGCGGTGTCGCCAAGGGCTCCGGGATGATTCACCCGAATATGGCGACCCTGCTCGTCTTTCTGACGACCGATGCAGTCGCTACGCCTGCGTTTTTGAAGAAAGCCCTGCGTGAAGCGGCGGCAATTTCTTTTAATATGATTTCCATCGACGGCGATACCAGCCCCAGCGACACGATGCTTATCTTCGCCAACGGACTGGCAAAAAACGAGCCCATCACTGCGAAAAGCCCGCTTGCGGATGTTTTCCAGCAGGCTTTGAATGAGGTCTGCGTTTATCTGGCGAAGGCCGTCGCCCGCGACGGCGAAGGCGCCACCAAGCTGATTGAAGTAAATGTCAAAGGCGCCGCCAATTTAAAAGAAGCACGTTTAGCGGCACGCACCATCGTCAGCTCCAACCTGTTGAAGTCTGCCGTGTACGGCAACGACCCCAACTGGGGGCGTGTTACCGCGGCATTGGGCAGAAGCGGTGCGCGCGTCGAGGAATCGAAGCTGGATGTCTATATGGGCAAAATTCCGGTCCTCAAACAGGGCGCTCCCGTAAAGTTCGATAAAGCGAAGGCCGTCGCGGTCCTCAAGCAAAAAGAAGTGCCGATTACGGTTGTTTTGAATCTGGGGAAGGCGGAAGCGACCGCCTGGGGATGCGACCTTACGGAGCAATACGTTAAAATAAATGCGGAGTACACTACATAGTATGTTATTCCCGCGAAGGCGGGAATCCATACGATTTATACTGGATTCCGTATCAAGTACGGAATGACAGGAACGAAAATGAGTAAACCGATCGTCATCAAAATAGGCGGGGCAACCTTCGGGAATCACGACCCGATTCTCGAAGATATCGTCGCGCTTCAGAAAAAGGGTAGGTCGCTGGTGGTAATCCACGGCGGCGGCAATATGGTCACCGGATGGCTCAAGAAGCAGGGTATCGAGACCCGCTTCGTGCAGGGCGAACGCGTGACCGATGGGCCGTCGATGGAAGTAGTTACCGCCGTGCTCGGCGGTCTGGCGAACAAGCAGATTGTCGCCACCATCAACAATCTCGGCGGCAAGGCCGTCGGCATCAGCGGCGTCGACGGCAATATGGTGCAAAGCCGCCTCGCCAATCCGGAACTGGGCTATGTCGGCACGGTTGTGAAGGTGGATACTACCGTATTACAGGCGTTGCTGAAAGACGGTTTTATCCCGGTCGTTTCCCCGGTTACTTCTTACACCGTCGACCGCCCCGCGGACGCACCCTTGATGCTGAATATCAACGGCGACCCTCTGGCGGGTGAAATCGCCGCCGCTCTGGGAGCGGAAAAATTGATTTTTCTCACCGATGTCG
>JAFGHZ010000049.1 GCA_016929875.1 Dehalococcoidales bacterium | reverse complement strand
TGTCGAAGTTATCGGGCAATACGTCAAACTGACTAAAGCCGGCCGTAACTTCAAGGCTTTATGCCCGTTTCACAATGAAAAGACCCCTTCTTTCTTTGTTTTTCCCGAAAGGCAATCCTGGCACTGTTTCGGTGCCTGCAGTACCGGCGGAGATGTTTTCTCTTTCGTGATGAAAAAGGAAGGGTTGGATTTCGGCGAGGCCTTGCGTCTCCTGGCAGATAAAGTCGGCATCCGTCTCCCTTCCGAAATCGAGCGGGGGCCTGCTAAAGACGAAAAAGACAGCTTATTTCAATTGAACGAAGCGGCGGCCCAATATTATCATAACCTCCTGCTCAATTCCCCCGCCGGAGAAAAAGCGAAAAATTACTTCATCGAGCGGGGATTAAACCTGAAGTCGATTACCGATTTTCAACTCGGCTTCAGCCCGAACGCCTGGGAAACATTGAAATTATATTTGCTGGAAAAAGGCTACAGCGAAGCCGAGTCGCTGGCAGCGGGAATGATACTGAAAACGGAGGAGGGCAAAACCTACGACCGTTTCCGTAATCGCCTGATATTCCCCATCCGCGATGCCCGTGGACGTACCACCGGCTTTTCCGGCAGAGTGCTCGACGATTCTCTCCCTAAATATATGAATTCACCGCAGACAGCGATTTTCGATAAGAGCGGCACAATTTACGGTATCGATACGGCGAGCCAGATTATCCGGCGTCAGGACATGGCCATAGTTGTCGAAGGCTATATGGATGTGATTGTCGCCCATCAGTACGGATTCGAGAATGTGGTAGCATCGATGGGTACGGCCATCACGGAAAAGCATGTTAACATTTTGAAAAAGATGACCAAGAATATTGCCCTGGCGCTGGATGCCGATGCCGCCGGGGAAGAAGCGATGCTGCGCTGTGTAGAGTACGAGAACAGCCTGAACACGGAAGTGAAAATCATTATCCTGCCGGCGGGGAAAGACCCCGATGAGGTCATCAAGGAAAATCCGGAGTTATGGCAGGATTTAGTGAAAAAAGCCGTCCCGGTAATCGACTACACCATCGATATGACAGTATCTCGACAGGATATGAGCACCGCCAGTGCCAAATCGCAGGCAGCTAATAATCTCCTGGCCATCATCGCTAAAGTAGGCGATAGCATACGCCGCGACCACTATCTGACAAAGATATCAAAATTGACTGGCATCAGCTATAATACATTGGAAGGTGTACTCAAGGGGTACCTTAAACCGAAACAACAGAAGCGAGGCGCCGGGACCGCTGCCCCTTCGTTGCTATTACAAACAACGATATCCAATCCCCGGGAAGAATATTGCCTCGCTTTATTGCTACAATATCCGGAACTGAAAAACCATGATGAGGGTTTATCGCCCGATTATTTTCAGAACAGCGAAAATCGCGAAATATACAAAGTCTGGTTGGAAACAGACGATTTAATATCGTTAAAGGAGAAATTAGATCCCGCCTTCCGGGAAAAACTGGATGGATTATTAGCCCGACAACAGCCTCAGAACCGCATTACCGACCGATATCACGACTATGCCCTTCGACTGAAAAAGGATTTTCTGCAGAACCAGCAAGTAATCAGGGAAGAAATATTTAATATCGTCCGCGAATCAGAAGGCAAGGGTGCCGATATCGAAAGGCTAAAGCAAGAAGGAATAGAACTTAATAATCAACTGCAGGCAGTTTCCGTGGAACTGGGGCAAACCAAAAGGAGAACGGAAAATGGAAATCGAAGAAATGTCTAGTCCTCAGGACTTTGAAGAGGAAGCAAAAGAAGAACCCGAAGAATCACCAGAGGAAGAGGGCGAATTAGAAGAACCCACCGCTGAAGAATTAGACATGGAATCGCCAGTCGAAGTTCTCGAAGAACAGGAAGTAGGCGACGACCCTGTGCGTCTTTATCTTCACGAGATCGGGAGAGTGCCGCTTCTTACTGCCCACGACGAGAAAACACTGGCAAGAAGAATCGAAGAGGGCAAACGCATCAATGAAATCAGGCGCGAACTGGAAAAACAGGGCAAACACCCTTCAGCCACAGAGATTCTCCTGGTAATGCTGAGACAGGTGGGAAAATCCGCCGAAATTATCGGCAAGGTACAGTCATACCTGGAACTGCCGCCGAAGGCAAAATTCAGGGACTTCGTTTCTAACGAGAAACTACGCGCCGGCATCGATGGCGTGATGGACCAGCAATTGGTGCAGGATATCTCGCAAAAAACCAATTTAGAGGCGGCACAAGTGGAGCAGCAGTTAATGAGCCTTTCGGTAAACAGCGCCTTGTTACCGCCGCAAATGCTGGATGTCATCGGGAAAAAGACTTCCGTAGCAGATATCGCGAAACTGGTAGAAAAACCCGATTTCGCGACACGCTTACAGGCCAGGGAAGCCGAACTGCGCGGATATCTGGGCAAGGTCGAACAGGAAGCCGAAATCGCCAAAGACCACCTGACCGAAGCCAATTTGCGGCTGGTAGTGAGCGTCGCCAAAAAACACATCGGGCACGGGATGTCTCTACTCGACCTGATTCAGGAAGGTAATATCGGGCTGATACGAGCAGTGGAGAAGTTCGACCCGCATAAAGGTTATAAATTCAGTACTTACGCGACGTGGTGGATTCGGCAGGCAATCACCCGTGCTATCGCCGACCAGGCACGAACCATCCGTGTACCGGTGCATATGATTGAAACCATCAATAAGCTCCTTCGACTGAGCCGCAAGCTGTCCCAGGAATACGGACGCGACCCCACCTCTAAAGAAATCGGCCAAAAAATGGGGATGTCGCCGGACAAGGTAAGGGAAATCATCAAAGTCGCCCAGTTGCCCATATCACTGGAACTACCGATGGGCGAGGAAGAAGACAGCCACCTCGGCGATTTCATCGAAGACCGCAACGCTCTACCTCCGGTGGACGCCGCCTCGAAACAACTGCTCAAAGAGCAAATCGACGAGGTACTTTCCAGTCTGACGCACCGCGAACAGAGGGTTCTGCAACTCCGCTTCGGACTGGAGGACGGCAGGAGCCGTACCCTGGAAGAGGTCGGGCAGGAATTCAATGTCACCCGTGAGCGCATCCGCCAGATTGAAGCCAAAGCCCTCCGCAAATTGCGCCATCCGAGCCGGAGCCGCAAGCTAAAAGACTATCTGGAATAGCGCCAAAATGTTATTACCGCACAGTCTGCCCCGTACTTCAGCCGGGGGCGGAAATCCGTATTATTGTTTTTTCTCCCAGCGACTCTTTGGCTTAAATTGCTTCCCTTCGTTGCACTCAGGCAAACTATCCTCGCAATGACAGCATGAGTGTAGTGGGGTGATAAAGGGGTAAACAAGGGAAGCAAGGGCTTTTGCCCTTGCGCCACCAAAAAATAAAATCCCCTTCCCTAATGGGGAAGGGGTCAGGGGATAGGGCATAGTGTCCTGATTATACTGTGGTACTCTCAGTACTCCCGGAGATTGCCGCATCCCGATTACATCGGGACTCGCAATGAACAGGATTGAGTAGTCGGAGCCTATTTCTCTTCAATCAATTCTTTACCGACCGAGTAGGCTTTACCTACCGATTCTCCGAATGCGAAATACTCTGTCGGCATAGTCGCTGCGTAGATAAGAGGCTTGATTTTCCGGATATCGGGTTTATCATCGGTCAGACAGGTTTTGGTCACGTAAGTCTCTTCTACCTCACCGATAATTAGCAGATGGCTCTCCAGCTCCAGAATATGCACCACCTTACAGGATAAATTGACCGGACACTGATTGATGAGCGGCGCATTTTGGAGGTCGCCATAGAATACTTCGAACTTGCAGACACTCGCCTTGTCTGCCTTTGCTCCGGAAACCATGCCGCAGTAATCGGCTTCCTTGACGAGTCCGACCGATGGCACATTAACGGAAAATTCTCCTGTGGCTCTGATACCTTTCAAGGTATGCCGCACCGGACGTATGGCAACCGAAACCATCGGCGGGACGCTGTTCGCCACGCCGCACCAGGCAACCGCCATAAAGTTCGGCTTACCCTCCACCATCGCACCGACCAGTACCGTCGGCGTCGTACAAATTAAAGGCTGGGGATTGATTTTGACCTTGGCCATATATAAACCTCCCGGATTCCTTAACCCTTTATTTTCAATAAGGCAAACCCGCTCTTTTTATCGATAACACGTCTGGCATCGATGCCCGCGATTTCATACAAAATGGCTTCGCCGACAAGCCAGGTGGTAACGCCGGGACGTAAACAGCCGGTAGTAGTTTTTCCGGAGCGCCCCAGAGCGGCGTGGATATGCAATACGGGCTTACCGTCCTTATCTGGCGCGAGAACTCCGACACCGGCGACTTCGTGGGCGCCGTCGATGGGCAGAAGCATCGGGTCGGGAGGCATTTCCTCGGTATAACGAGGCCCGACGACTACCTGCCCCTTGCCGATACCACCCACCAGCAAAACAAATCCGTTTTTGACTCCTTTTTCTCCGGCAAAACGTTCGATACAGTCGGGGAGCACATCTCCGTCTTCCAGCCTGAGAATGAACACACGCCCTCGTTTCCCTTCCCCTGCTTTCATTTTTCGCCACCTCCAACGATAAATGCCAATAACCAAATCACAATAATCGAAAAATTGTTTCCTTGAGCTTCCCGTTTGTCTGATTATTGTGGTTTTTCCCCTGTTTGTCAATCAGTCGTCTGTGTTAAAATAAGCCGATATGATTCCAATCAAGCTGGCAATACGAAATTTTATGCCCTACCGCGACAATGTGCCCGTACTCGACTTTACGGGCGTTCACACGGTCAGTATCTGCGGCAACAACGGGAACGGCAAGTCGGCGATTATCGACGCCATGACCTGGGCGCTGTGGGGCGAGACACGAGCCAAAAGAGACGACGAACTCATCCACCAGGGGCAAAATGAAACGGAGGTTGAGTTCGAGTTTGCCGTCGGCGGGCAGAACTACCGTATCATCCGCAAGCATTCCCGGCCGAAAAAACGGGGGAGCTCAGGGCAATCCTCACTCCATCTTCAGATTGCCAACGACGGAGGTTTCCGAGCGATAGACGGAGATACGATGACCCAGACCCAGCAGAAAATCATCGATATTCTACACATGGACTACAACACTTTCACGAACAGCGCTTATCTGCGTCAGGGACACGCCGACGAGTTCACCACTGCCAACCCGGCGAAGCGCAAGGAGGTACTGTCGAACATCCTGGGGCTGACTGCCTATGACGAATTCGAAACGCGTGCCAAAGACCTCGCTAGACAACGTGAAACGCTCAAGCAACAGCTTACAACCGCCATATCCGAGATAGACACCGAGCTGGCGCAAAAACCCGCCAGCGAAGCGGAACTGCAAAAAGCACAGGCGGAGTCGTCGCAAATCGAGGAAGCAGTCAAACAACAGGATGCCATGCTGTCATCTCTACGGAAACAGAAGGAATTACTGGAAGGCAAACGGGCACAGTTAGACCAGCTCGAGAAAAACATCGCGGAAAGGGCCCGTACACTGGCGCAGTGGCAGGAGCAAATCGAACGACTCAACACCAGAATTATGGAACATGAAGCTTTACTCGGCAAACGCGCTGAGATCGAATCCGGCTACTTAAAATTCGAAGAGGCTAAAAACCTCTATGATACCTTAAACAAAAACATGTTGCTGTCCAGCAAATTGAACCAGAAAAAGCACGAATTGGAAATGTTCATCGAGCAGGCAAGCCGCACGCTAACAAAAGAGCACGCGGTGGCCCGGAGCAAAATCAACGAACTGGAAAAAGCCGCCGGCGAACTGCCCGGGCTAAAAGAAAAGTTCCAGCAGGCACAAGTTCAATTACAGCGTTTCGCTGCGGAAGAAGAAGCTTTACGTAAAAAGAAAGACAAAAGCAGAGAAATCCTGACCCTGACGAAGAGCGCGGAATCGGATAGTGCCAGGCTGGAGAAAGAGATTAAGGAGATAGAGGAGAAATTGAGCCTGTTGCTCTCCCAGCCGGACACGGCCAGATGCCCTGTTTGCGATACCGAACTGGGCGTCAACGGATTAAAACACATCGAAAAACACTATAACTCGGAAAAACAGGGCAAATCGGAATCATTGAAATCCAATATGGCAAACATTACCAGGATGAGAGTCGAGTTGAAAGCAACGGAAGAAGACATATCGCAATTCGAGAAGAACCTCTCCCGAGAGAAGGAGCAGGCACAGAAACAATCGGCAATCCTGGAAAAGGAAATTACCATCGCCGAACAGGCAGTCAATCAACTGAAAGACGAACTGGTTGGGATAAAACAAATCGAAGAGAGACTGGCAGGCAAAGACTTCGCACTGCCCCAGCAGGAAACACTGAAACAAATCGAGTCCGGGTTGGACGGCATTGACTACGACCCTCAAAAGTATGAGCATGTCCGGCAACAACTCGACAGCCTGAAAGATTATGAAGCCTCGAAGCGCAGATTGGAAGAGGCGGAAAGGCTCATCAATCAAGAGAGGGATGATATCGCTCGCTCCGAAAATGCCGCCTCCGAACTGAAAACCGGGCTAAAGACGGATGAGCAAAAGAGACGGGAACTGGGTGAGGAAATAATCGCTTTACCGCAGGTCTCGGCCGACCTGGCACAGGCGGAATCCGAGTTCAAGAACCTCGCTGTCCGTCAAAAACAATCGCAGGAAATTATCGGCAATATCAAAGGCAAGCTGGAATATCTCACAAGGCGGGAAGCCGAGAAGCGGGAAAAAGGAAAACAACTGGACATGGCGTCTAAAGAGTGGGCAATCTACCGGGAACTGGCGGAGGCTTTCGGACAGAAGGGGATACAGGCATTATTGATTGAGACCGCTTTACCCGAAATAGAGGTCGAAGCCAATCGCCTGCTGGCGCGAATGACGGACAACCGCATGCACGTCAAAATTGAACCTTTGGGGGAGACACAGAAAGGTAAGCCTGTCGAAACACTGGATATCAAAATATCGGACGAACTGGGCACGCGTAATTATGAAATGTTCAGCGGAGGAGAAGCTTTCCGCATTAACTTCGCCATCAGGATTGCGTTGTCGCGGCTGCTAGCCAGAAGGGCCGGGGCACCGTTGCCGACGCTCATCATCGACGAGGGGTTCGGCACTCAGGATGCGGCAGGTATCGAAAAACTCAGAGATGCTATCAATTCCATTCAGGATGATTTTGAAAAGATACTGGTCATCACCCATGTCGAAGAACTCAGAGATGCCTTCCCTGCCCGGATTGACGTGATAAAAACCGCCGACGGTTCGATCATCAGCCTGAATTAGTTTTGTCCCGCAATACATCAACTTCCCTGCGAAAAGTGATAATAATCACATCGCAGACTGCCTCTCCTGACATATAGTTATTGGTAAAGTAATATGACGCTGATAGCAGTCAAAAACCAAGAACAGGAGATTAAAAATGGCCGAACAGAAAAATATTACTCTCTACGTTACCCCTACCTGCCCGTGGTGTCACCGCACGGCAGATTACATCTCGAGTAAAGGTTTCTCGTATACCAAGTACGATGTCGCCAGCGACAGGGAGAAAGCCAGAGAGATGATTCAAAAGTCAGGGCAGATGGGTGTCCCCGTTATCACCATCGGACAGGATATCGTCGTTGGGTTCAACCAGGCGAGAATCGACGAATTACTGGCAAAATAACCCGGGCTAATCCCGGGTCCGAGAGGCCGTTATGTACGATTTGATAATCATTGGAGGCGGGCCCGCCGGTCTGACAGCGGCTGTTTATGCGGCGCGTAAACGCATAAACACTCTGCTTATCACCAATGATATCGGCGGACAGGTGAACTGGACAACCGGCATTGAAAACTACATGGGCTACCAATTCATCGAAGGCGCAGAACTTATCTCGAAATTCGAAGCCCAGGTAAATCAATTCCCCATCGACCGTAAAATCGGACAAAAGGTCACGGGGATTACAAAGACAGATGACGGATTCGAAATCACAACCGAATCGGATAAATTCCAGAGTAAGGCCGTGTTGCTGGTAACCGGCAAAAGGCCGAGACATCTAAACATCCCGGGAGAAACGGAGTTGACGGGGAGGGGTGTTACATATTGCGCTATTTGCGACGGCCCCGTATTCGCCGGTCAGAAAGTAGCCGTTATCGGCGGCGGCAACTCTGCCCTCGAAGCCACTCTGGACATGGTAAAAATCGCCGAGCATGTAGACCTGATTTCCCTCACTCCGCTGACCGGAGACCCCGTCCTCATCGAAAAACTGTCCGATGCCAAAAACCTGTCCGTATTCCTGGAGCACCAGCCGGAAGAAATTTCAGGTAAAGGTCTTGTCGAAGGCATCGCCATCAAAGATTTGAGAACCGGGGAGCGCAAACATCTGGATGTAAGCGGAATATTCATCGAGATCGGTTTAGTACCGAATTCCGATATGGTCAAGGGGCTGGTCAAGCTCAATCAGTACGGCGAAGTACCGGTAAACTGTTCCTGTGAAACGGAAACCCCCGGATTATTTGCCGCCGGGGACGTTACCACCGTACCTGAAAAGCAGATTGTCGTTGCCGCAGGAGAAGGCGCCAAAGCCGCCCTTCAGGCACACCGCTATTTACAGAGGCTGGCAAAATAGAACCCTGAAGATTTACTTCTGCGCCAGATATTTCTCCGGGTCCTTGTCGAAAGCTATCTTGCAGCCTTTGGCACAGAAATAATACCTCTTGCCCTTGTAATCGGAAATTGCAGGGGCTTTCTTTTCATCAACCGTCATTTTGCAAACCGGGTCGATAGCCATTTTATGCCTCCCCTTCTAAAACTTCGAGGGTTTGAATGTTCTCAATCTCAGAGAATTCATCACCACCGTGACGGAGCTCAATGCCATCGCCGCCGCCGCCAGTATGGGATTCAAAAAGCCGTGCTCCCCCAGAATAAACCGCAACCCCGACGGCACACTGCTATGGCCGAAAACGAAATACAAAACACCGGCCGCTACCGGAATCAGTATTGTATTGTAAGCGAACGCCCAGAAAAGGTTCTGCCTGATGGTCCTCATCGTTCGTTTGCTCAACGAAATAGCCGTAACGATACTCCTCAAATCGCCGCGAATGAGAGTAATGTCCCCTGTTTCCATCGCCACATCCGTACCTGTGCCGACAGCGATACCTACGTCTGCCTGAGCCAATGCGGGGGCATCATTGATACCGTCGCCGACCATTGCTACTACCTTGCCTTCAGCCCGTAGCTTTTTGACCTCGTCGGCTTTATGTTCCGGAAGGACTTCGGCAAAAACACGGTCTATGCCCACCTGCCCGGCAATCGCCTCGGCGGTACGGCGGTTATCGCCGGTAAGCATTGCTACTTCCATCCCCATCTTATGTAATTGACGGACGGTATCCGCAGCATCGGGTTTAATAGTATCGGCAAGAGCAATCAGCCCGATTACCTCCCCATCGATACCGAGGAACATCGCCGTTTTACCCTGCGCCCACAGCTTGTTCGCCTGTTCATTGATAACTTCATCGAGAGATACATTACGGTCCTGCATCAGTTTCAGATTGCCCAGCAGGAGCTTTTTCCCGCTTACCGTCGCTTCCACTCCGAGGCCGGGAACAGCATTGAAATCCGAAACCGGTATTAGTTCCAGCCTCTTCTCCGCGACAGCCCTGACGATTGCTTCCGCCAGCGGGTGCTCCGAGCTTTTCTCAGCCGAAGCCGCTATTCGCAGCACCTCTTCCTGCGAATATGCCCCCACCGCAACAACATCGGTAACAGAAGGCTTCCCCTGCGTCAACGTCCCTGTTTTATCCAGCAGCACGGCGTTAATCTTGTGAGTACGCTCCAGAGATTCGGCACTGCGGATGAGAATACCCTGCTCCGCGCCTTTACCGGTGCCGACGATAATAGCCGTCGGTGTCGCCAATCCCAGTGCACAGGGACAGGCAATTACCAGAACAGCCACGAAATTGAGAAAGGCATAAGTCAGGGATGGTGAAGGCCCGGCGAAAAACCAGACCAGAAAAGTCACGACCGCAATCCCGATAACGATCGGCACAAAATAGCTGGCAATGACATCGGCCAGCCTTTGCACCGGCGCTTTGCTCCCCTGCGCTTCTTCCACCAGTCTGACAATACGCGCCAGAGTAGTATCCTTACCAACCTTGGCCGCTTCGAACCTGAAACTGCCAGTTTTATTGATGGTCGCGCCGATGACCTCGTCGCCGACTTTTTTCTCGACGGGGATGCTTTCACCGGTAATCATCGATTCATCGAGGCTGGAATAACCTTCTCTTACAATTCCGTCCACCGGCACGCGCTCTCCGGGCTTGACCAGAATGAGGTCGCCGACCTGCACATCTTCAATGGGAATCGTCTGTTCCTGTCCGTTACGGACGACGACGGCCGTCTTCGGCTGCATGCCAATAAGTTTCTTGATGGCTTCGGATGTCTGCCCTTTAGCCCTTGCTTCCAGAAAACGCCCCAGCAAAATAAGGGTAATGATAGAGGAGGAAGTATCGAAATAGACGTGGGCCGTCAGCCCGCCGGCGGTAAAGATTCCGGGGAAAAGGACCGCCAACACGCTGTAAATATACGCGGCGGAAGAGCCAACGGCAATCAAGGTATTCATATCGGTAGTGCGGTGTTTGAGAACACCCCAGGCGCCTTTATAGAAGCGCCAGCCCGCCCAGAAATGCACCGGGGTCGCCAGAGCCCAGAGCAAATACTTCATCCCCGTGAACTCAGGAACGAACATCATTATCAGAATCGGGACGGTGAGAATCGCCGCGATGACGAACCGGTTCCGTACCTTGCGGACTTCGCGCTGAGATGTCTCACTGACGTCTTCCAGTGCCTCGGTTTCCTTACCCAGTTCGTAGCCGACTTCCTCGACTGCCTTTTTAAGGTCGGCAAAACCGGTGTTTGCCTGATATTCCACGGTGGCTTTTTCGGAAGCGAGGTTGACATTGACGGAGACGACGCCGGGCACACTTTTCAACGCTTCCTCAACATGGACCACACAGGAAGCGCAGGTCATACCGCCCACGGGATAAGTAGTTTTTTTAGTAGCCATAAACGGCTCCTTCGTACTTATCGAGTACCTGCCACGCTATCATACTCTGTACCACGTAGCAAATACATCATACTCCCGCTATCAACAGGGAAGATGTGATTTATATCATACGGCCCGTACCGGAAACCACCCGTCACACGTGGAATTGCCATATATTATCAAAAGCACTAAAATAAGCCAGACGCAACACTTCTTAATCCGGCCGTTCAGGCAATAAAAGCGGGGGTATGAGACTATGCAGTATCGTAAATTCGGCAAACTGGATTGGAAAGTTTCGGCTTTGGGCTTCGGGGCAATGCGATTGCCCATCCTGAACAATAATATGGCTGAAATCGATGTGCCCGAAGCAATACGGATGATACGCTATGCCATCGACCACGGCGTCAATTATGTCGATACGGCATACGGGTATCATAACGGCAACAGTGAAGTCGCCGTCGGGAAAGCGCTCGCGGACGGCTATCGCAAAAAGGTGAGGCTCGCCACCAAACTGCCATCCTGGCTGGTCGACTCACGCGAATCCTGCGATAAGTTCCTGAACACACAGCTGAAGCGACTCCAGACCGACAAAATCGATTTCTATCTACTGCACGGGCTGAATAAAAAGTTCTGGGAAAATTTATGCAAATACGATGTCGTGAAATGGGCGGAGAGGGCCATCGTCGACGGGCGCATCGGTCATCTCGGGTTTTCCTTTCACGACGATTTCCCTGTCTTCAAGAAAATAGTCGACAGCTACGATAACTGGACGTTCTGCCAGATCCAGTACAACTATGTGGACGAGAACTTTCAGGCAGGCACTCGCGGACTGAAATACGCTCACGAGAAAGGACTGGCGGTAATCGTAATGGAGCCGGTCAAAGGCGGTTATCTCGCCAGGCCGCCGCAACAGATAGCAAAATTGTGGGCGAAAGCCGCGCACCAGCACACCCCCGCGGAATGGGCGCTCCGGTGGGTCTGGAACCACCCCGAGGTATCGCTTGTCCTCAGCGGTATGAGCGAATTCAGGCAGGTGGAAGAAAATGTCGCCATTGCCGACAAAGCCCTGCCGAACAGTCTGACCGCCGATGAATTATCGCTGCTCGGACAGGTAAAAGACGCCTATAAATCACTGATTCCCATTCCCTGCACAGAATGCCAGTACTGCCAGCCTTGCCCCAACGGCGTCACCATCCCGCGAATCTTCTCACTCTACAACGAAGCCATCGCCTACAACTCCCCTGATTTATCACGCCGGAGATACAACCTCTTTATTTCCGAGAAAGAGCGTGCCGACAACTGCACGAAATGCGGGGAATGCGAAGAAAAATGCCCTCAGAAGATTGCAATTCCGGAATGGCTGGAAAAAGCCCACGAACTTCTGAAAGCGAAAGGGTAAAGACCCAGAGAAAACTCTGCACTGTTAATCCGATAATTTAGCACTGACAAGACGGTTAAAGCTTACCTTAGCCTCTGCCGCTTGAACATGAAGTTTTCTATGCACCTCAGGCGGAACGCGCACTACGAATTTCCCAGAATAATTTTTAGTCGCTAAAGGCTGCGGGATAACCTCGCCCGTAGTTTTCATATCCTGAACGGCCTGTTTTACGGTATTCCGTATGCCTGCTAGGGCCTTCTCCTGGGTCTGTGCGAGCCAGCTGAGGCTGGAAAATTCAGCACATAATCCGACGTATTCGCCGTCTTCCTCCGACCATGTAACACGGTATGTATATTTATCCATTTCTGACCTCTTCTATTCTAACTTTTTCTATTCTATTAATTTCTTTATAGCCTGTAATACCTGTCTGACCTGATATGCCTTCGCTTTTCCGTTGTCATCCTGAATATTGATTCTAGGGTCGCCTTGCCAGGGTGTTTTATAAATGCGATGGCTGCCACTTGCGCGGGGTTCGCCAAAATAATAATCGCAAACTTTGCAGATGTCGCTGAACCTCACATCTTTAGGATTCTCGCTCATCCGCTCGATTATTTTCTGTATTCCCCTCACGTTTGCATAGTATCATTATTGATACTATCTGTCAAGGATTTTTTGAGATTATTTTGAAAACAAATAATCAAAGTAGTATATAAAACATCGCTGGGGACAAGGGGAGATTTGGAATTTCCCCGATTCTATCGGGGTAGTGGTACCCCAGGGGCGACTCGAACGCCCGACACGCGGTTTAGGAAACCGCTGCTCTATCCACCTGAGCTACTGGGGCATGAAAGACTAGGGTATCTTCACCCTTCGTGAATTATGTTACACTCTTGAGGATGGATTTTTCAAGTGAATTCCTCAGGCTTGATACTTCCTGAAGCGCAGCAAAACCAGGCTGAGAACGATAGCGGCGGCCCCGCAGGCAAGGGAGATTATGAAGGCTGTCTGATAGCTCCCGGTAACGTCGAAAATATACCCCGCGAGCGGAGGCCCCAGGGC
>JAFGHZ010000048.1 GCA_016929875.1 Dehalococcoidales bacterium | reverse complement strand
GCCAGCGCGCTTGCCGCCGCATTACTGCACGATATCGAGGAAAACTGCGGCATCCCCAACAGCGAAATCGTCGCGCAGTTCGGAGAGGAAATCGGCAAACTGGTAGAAGCAACCACGAAGCTGGGCAAATTGACCCTGCAGGCAAACACCAGGGCAACAAAACCCGGCGCGCCGATGAGCTCTACCCAGGCGGAAAATCTGAGAAAAATGCTGGTGGCGATGGCAGAAGACCTCAGGGTCGTCTTCATCAAACTGGCCGACCGATTGCACAATATGCGTACCCTGCAAGCGCTGGAACCGGAAAGACAGCAGAGGATCGCCCGCGAAACACTGGAAATCTATGCACCGCTGGCACACCGGCTGGGTATCTGGGAGTTAAAATGGCAACTGGAAGACATGGCATTCCGCTATCTGGAACCCGAGCATTACCGCCGCATCGCCGCGTCGATCGCCAGCAAGCGGAGCGACCGGGAGCGTTTCATCGCCGAAGTCACACAGACCCTCAAACAGGAATTCGAAAAGGCGGGACTGAAAGCGGAAATCTCCGGCAGAGCCAAGCACCTTTACAGCATTTCCCAGAAGATAGAGAAGTACAACGCGATGGGGAAGGATTTCGATGACATTCACGACCTCCTCGCTCTACGCGTTATCGTCGATACCGTGCCCGAGTGCTACCGTGCGCTGGGCACCATTCACAACCTGTGGCACCCGATACCGGAGCAATTCAACGATTATATCGCCAATCCGAAAATGAACGGCTACCAGTCGCTGCACACCACCGTAATGTGCGAGAGAACGACCCCGCTGGAGATACAAATACGCACCCGTGAAATGCACCGCGTCGCCGAATACGGTATGGCAGTCCACTGGAGCTACAAAGAAGGCACCAAACAGGATTCCAAACTCGAGAGCGGGATGGGCTGGTTACGACAGCTAATCGACTGGCACCGCGAATTAAGCGGGGCGGAGGAATTCCTGGAATCCGTTCGGACGGATGTTTTCAGCGACCAGGTATTCGTTTATACGCCGAAAGGTGACGTCAAAGACCTCCCGAAGGGCGCCACGCCACTCGATTTTGCCTACAGAATCCACACCGACCTGGGACACAGGTGCATCGGCGCAAAAGTGAACGGTAAGTTGTTGCCAATTAACAGTGAACTGCACAACGGCGATATCGTCGAGATTTTAGCCAGCAAAGCCCCTCGAGGACCGAGCCGGGACTGGCTCAACCTCAACCTGGGTTTCGTAAAAACAACTCACGCCCGCACCAAAATAAGGCAATGGTTTACCAAGCAAGAGAGGGCCGAGAATGTCGAAAAGGGACAGGAAATTTTAGAGAAATTCATGCGGCACCTCGGCATTAAATTCACCGAGAAGAACAAACTGGCAGAGCTATTCAACTACGATTCTCTGGACGAGTTCTACGACGCGCTCGGCTACGGCGGGGTTACGACCCAGCAAATTGCAGCGAGGCTGACGCCGGAACAGCCGACAGAAACCAGGACCGCCGAAGTAACGCCCTCTAAAAAAGAGATGCCGTCGATTAGAGTGCTGGGCGTAGGCGAGATGCTGACCAGCCTGGCACAATGTTGCAATCCAATGCCCGGAGATGAGATAATCGGATTTGTGACACGCAGTCGGGGTGTCAGCGTCCATCGCAAAGACTGTATTAACATCGTTAACGAAGAGGAACGGGAACGCCTCATCCCCGTACAATGGGGGCACACCGACCACACTTACCAGGTCACGGTACAGGTTGACGCCTGGGACAGGGTAGGTTTAGCGCGGGACATCACCGCGGTGGTAGCCGCCGAAAAAGTGAATATCGTCAGCATGAACGTGGCGAATAAGCCCGACCAGAAGACGACCTCCACTCTCACCATGGACATCGAAGACCTCGGACAGTTGAGCCGTGTGTTATCGAAGGTCGAGAGCGTCAGGGGAGTGATAAACGTAGCACGGACAGGCGAGGGAATTGAGCCGTCGCCGCAATGAAGAAATTGATATCCCTTCCGGGAATGACAATTAAATAGATACCGATACAGGAGGAGCAGATTGCCTAATCTAGCATCATCGAAAAAACAACTGAGGACCGACGCGCGGAGGACAGCCCGCAATAAATCCGTCCGCTCTCTCTGCAAGACGAAAATAACCCAAGCAGAGAAACTTGTCTCCGCCGGCAAAGCCGACGAGGCACGCAAAGCGGTGCTGTCAGCGAGCAGAAGCCTGGACAAAGCGGCGTCAAGAGGGAACCTTCATCCCAATAATGCCACACGGCGCAAGGCGCGTCTGGTAAAAAAGCTGAACAAAATCAAGAGTTAAAAGATAACGTCCGAGTTTTTGGCTAGAAAAGAGAGTAGTTCTCTCTAACCTGGAATTTCACGACGACCCACCCCTCTATCCCCGCCCTAATAGGGCGGGGAATATTATTTATGCAAAGAGGGGCTCAACGCCCCTCTTAAACTCCCCCTGTCGGCATAAGGCTAAGGTTCTGCTCGGTTTTGGCTGTTTCTTGTTTGGGAATTACTAAATCCGATGAGATTAGGTAGAGGGTCGCTGCGTAATATGACCTTATATAACTATGATAAACCTCAACCGAATGCAAGTATTACCAGGCTAATAATGAATTGAGCCGGATTCTGAACGAATTCGGCTCAACTTGTTTCTTTAAGGGAGAAAGGTTTACTTCGTATATACCGGCGTACACCAGTCGGAATACTTCTTGTTCTTACACAGAATAACGTCGTGGTAAAGTTTCTGTAATTTAGCGGTCACCTTACCGATTTCGCCGTCGGCGACCTTACGGCGGTCGATTTCAGAAATCGGGGTGACATGAGCGGCGGTACCGGTCATAAAAATCTCATCGGCGTTATAGAGCTCCAGCCGATTGACATGTCTTTCTACCGTCTCGATACCGAGCTCGTTTTTCGCCAGCTTCATTATAGCGTCACGCGTAATACCGATAAGGATACCATCAGAAGCCGGCGGCGTTACCAGTTTGTCTCCTATAACCAAGAAAAGATTTTCACCGCTGCCCTCGGCGACATATCCGCCCGGGGTAAGCATAATAGCTTCGTCAAAACCATTCCCCACTGCCTCGGACTTGGCAAGGGCATTGGTGACATACAACCCCGTGAGTTTCGCCCGCGGTACCTCGGTGGGGAAACGCCAGGAAGAGACACTGCAACGCGCGCGGTCGGTATCCAGATAACGTCCCCAGGGGAACACGAAGGCGAAAAAGTCGTTTTCCAGATTGTGGAGCCTTACGCCCATTGCCTCGGAACTTTTGTAGGCAACCGGCCGGATATAAACATCTTCTTTGAGCTGGCTTTTCGCCACCAGCTTGACCGTCAATTTACAAAGGTCGTCGACCGTATAAGGCAAGTCGATGTTGAGAACGCGGCAACCGCTCATCAGTCTGTCGTAATGCTCTTTCAAGCGAAAAATGTAGAGTTGCTTACGGTCTTTGTTCCAGTTACCGCGAATGCCCTCGAAAACACCCGTGCCGTAGTGGGCAAAATTGGTCATGACACCGATTTTGGCTTCTTCCAGCGGAACAAATTTTTTCTTTAGATAAGCATATGACGGCATCTGAAAATCTCCTTCTCTCAACGGGCACTATTATGGTCGGTGCGTGATACAAGACAGTCCATCAGACACCCGCGAGAACCGATATAAATTCGATTTTACTCCTTCTTTTCAGGTTTGCCAGGTGCCTCTTTCTTTTCTGCCTTAGCGGGGGCTTCCTTCTTCTCGCCCTCGGCAGGTTCGGCACCTTCTTCAGCCGCAGCCTCAGCGCCTTCTTCCTCCGCCACCGGCGGCGCTTCAACCACTTCGATTACTTCAATCGCAATTCTCGCCACGACGACGCCCGGGTCGTTGACGATGGTAACATCTTTGATAGACGGCAGGTCCTTGACACGAATCAACTGGTCGGGCGTGACCAGCGGCGTAACATCGACCTCGATAATGTTCGGGATATTGGCAGGTAAGCACTGCACCGTCAATTCATTCAATTCCTGCACCAGCGAATTGCCCTTCATCTTGGCGGCAGCGGATTCGCCGACGAGGTTGATAGGAACATCGACCTTGATTTCTTCCGTCAGCTTGACCTGATAGAAATCGACGTGAAGCAAATCGCCTTTAAAAGAGTCGAACTGCACTTCACGGACCATGACAGTCCTGGGGTTCTTTTCGTGCCCCAGCTTGAGATTGACGAGACGGGTATGTCCCGCCTCTGCCAGGACATTTCTCAAACTGGCAGTATCGCACTGTATTGTTAAAGATTCCACATTAGGCCCGAAGAGATGCACCGGGGTAATACCCTGATGACGCAGTTCTTTGACCTTCTTGCCCTCGATGTGGCGCTTCGTCGCTTTTAATTCCAATGTAGCCATTGTT
>JAFGHZ010000047.1 GCA_016929875.1 Dehalococcoidales bacterium | reverse complement strand
GACGTTGTATTTCGCCACTACCAGCCGTGCCAGAGCGTTCATCGCCTGCATAATCAGACGGAGGTTTTCAGGGTCGCGCTCGGCGAGCGACTTGATTTTCACCCTCAGCAGGGCAATTTCGCCGTCGATACCCTCGACCTCGGTTGCCTGTTCGAAATCGAGAAGCTCCTTCGCGTCCAGCACTTTGGAATAAAAGCCGTGCTTGCGGGCATACTGATTGCCCTTCGGAGCGCCGCCCTTTTTCTTTGATACTTCTTCCTCAGCCATCGAATTCTCCATCTGTAAGGCAATCATAGTACATTTGTTCTATAGTGTCCATTCTATTTTGGCGTGGTTTGCCAACTCGACCGTAACGTTATACAATAAGGCGGAATGAGCATCGCCAGAGACTTATACCAGCTTCAGGAAATCGACCTGGCACTCGAAGCCAACAGTCAGGCGCAGACCCGTGCGTCCGCCCAACTCGGCGAAAGTCAGACGGTACTTAAAGCCAGAGCCAGACTCGCCGACGAGAAAAAACGGCTCGAAGACTTGAACCACAAACAAAAGTCCATCGACTGGGAAGTAGACGACCTGACGAACAAAATCAAGGAAATCGACAAGAAGCTCTACGGCGGCAAAATCTTCAACTCCAAAGAGCTTGCCAGCCTCCAGCAGGAAGCCGATGACTTCAAGAAGAGCCGCTCCGGGCTGGAAGACAAAGAACTGGAACTGATGGACGAAGTAGAACTGGCCCAGAAAAACATCGCCGCCGATACCGAAGAGCTGGCAAAGCTGGAAGCGCAGTGGCAGGAACAGCAGAAACAGCTCACGGCGGAACTGGAACAACTTAAAGCAAAAAATGCGGAATTGACGAACAGGCGGCAGCAGATGGTAGAACCCATCGAAGCCGGCTCCGTTTCAATTTATCAGGAACTCAGAAAAAGAAAGGGGACAGCAGTAGCGAAGGTAGAACGCGGGACGTGCCAGGGATGCCGCATCGTCCTGCCGAATTCCGACCTCCAGCAAGCCAAAGGCGGCGGTCTGGTACGGTGCAGCAGCTGCGGCCGCATCATCTACCTCGCTTGAAAAACTATGAAACTCATCATCAATACCGACGGCCTATCTAAAGGCAATCCCGGCACAGCCGCCATCGGCGCGACCATCAAAGACGAAAAGGGAAAAATACTGTCGAAAATTTCCCGGTGCATCGGCGTTACCACCAATAATGTGGCGGAATATCAGGCGCTCATCGACTCTCTTAAAGAAGCCCTGAAACTCGGCGGCAGGCAGGTCGAAGTACGCTCCGACTCCGAACTGATGGTACAGCAGTTGAACGGCAGGTAC
Source organism: Dehalococcoidales bacterium (assembly GCA_016929875.1). Lineage (GTDB taxonomy): Bacteria > Chloroflexota > Dehalococcoidia > Dehalococcoidales > Fen-1064 > Fen-1064. Next base: position 5,516 of record JAFGHZ010000047.1, on the reverse strand, counting down.
AAAATCAAGGCGGTGGTGCTGAGGCCGTTATATCTGGAAGCGGGAAAATTACTGAGTCAATTTGAGAGTGTAAAAATCAAGCACATTCCCCGTGAGCAAAACACCGAAGCCGACAGACTGGCGAATCAGGCGGTAAGATAGAGGTGTTACATCTATTGCAATCGCTCTAATTGTCACTTTCCAAAAATCTACGGGTCCATTTTTTTGAAAATAAAAAAATTATAAGGAAAACTACAAGCATTGATCCATATGAGATAACTGTAATCCAATGTGAATCGAATTTGTCTACCAATTCTGAAGCATGCCATTTTTCAGCACCACTAAATGCCTTTGGAACAATCCCAATTATTGAAGCAAGCACTATTGCTATTATTGAAGAAAACGATAATCCAAACAAAGACAGGGAAATACGAGGAAGCCAAGCTGTTAATGCTTTTTTAAAACTTAAAAGAGCAAACAGCATACCAATCAATGAAACAAACATGGATATATAGAGTATGGATATAAACAAAGATATATGCCATACTGGGTCCGGTGGCTTATTCCTCACATATATCTCATATGTTCTTACCCAATACTGTACCCAAATAAACAAACCAGCATTGATTAATCCTTGAACAGTTACCAGAAGCTTCAATTTATTAGCATCAATGATTTCTTCCTTCCTCATTTCTTATATTCCTCCACACAGCTTCATATATACGTTGAGATGTAATATACACACACTTTGCCCTAATATATGCCCTAGGATGAATAATGTCAAGAGTCAAAGAGGATTACCCGAATCTTAAATTAACCAGCCCCACGAAGAAGACATTGATGAACAGGTGGATGAGAAAAGCGGGCCAGAAAGACTTGCCCCGGTAGGCAACGTAGCCGAACAATATTCCGGTAAACAAGCAGCTGATAGTTTCTATTCCCGGCTTACCGAGATGCAGTAACGTGAATGGAACCATCTGCAGTAAGATGCTCCCCTCTTTGAATTTCTCACTCAGCCCGAAGATGAGAAACCCCCGGTAAAGAAACTCGGACGCCGCCAGGCTGACACAGCTCGTCAGGAAGTAAGGGATAATTTTGAAACTACCGATATGATAATAGCTCTGCAGGCCGGGGATAAACGAAGCCGCAAAAAGAACAACCGCCGATATCAAACATATTATCAGGACATACTTTCCCCATACCCGCGGATTACTAAACCTCAGCCCGAAATCGAGGGGGTTTTTCCGCAGGACGGCCAGAATTACCAGAATCGGGAAAACGCCGTAATAGAGAAGAGAGTTCTGCCATTCGTTGCCGATGGGGTAATAATAGCCCAGAGTCAGAAAGAGAGTAGCGGATAGGATGACGACCGTCTCTCTGAAATTCCGTCTCAGAAACTGCCCGATGCCGATGAGTTCTTCTGTTATAAAACGCAGCATTAAAATGCTACCTCCGAGAAAAAGTCAGGTAGCTAACCATTTGTTTTTGAGGTCTGAAATATTACCTTTACATCTTGCACAAATTTATCGAAAGTAGAACCATCAGGAAATGCCCTCTTTGGAATGATATATGCTTTCCTCGGGTAAATCAATATGAATGCATGTTTGTCAGTTTGTACGATATCTTCTACGACGTCCCATTTCGTTTTACTACTGCTAAATCTAGCTGTTTCATGAATACCATCGGATGAAATTGAATATTTGTGGGCACCTATGTCATCACTCTTACCCTGCACATACATCTTATCGACGTTTTTCCTGATATTGTTACGCCAATATTTTGTAATATATAGATAACCTAGTAAAGAAATTACGCCAAATATTATTACACCCACTCCGACCCATAGCCAGACGGAAAGGTCCGAAGTGATACCCTTTATCAGGGAAATCGCCCCTATAATTAAACACATAATCGCCACTGTGTAACGAGATTGTTTAGAACCAATAACACGTTTCAACTTAAGACTATTCTGTATATAGTAACAACTCAAAGCAGTAAGGTCATCAGTATTCAATTCGCATTCGATATTTAATACCTCGGTATTCATATCCAAGCTCCTGTAAACCGATAATTGAAGTTAATTTATCTTATCGAATGTCTTTTGTCAATACAAGGGAGAGGAAAATCCTATCAAGCCCTTCGTTCCTTTATAAAAAGCGTCATGCCGACCATCGCCAGCAGCGCCAGGCCGGCCCCGAAGTAAAAGGTCGATGACGGACCCGCTTTATCCCACAATATACCGGCAATCAGGCTAGCAGGCAAAACCATAATCCCGACAATGCCGTTGTACAGTCCGTAAGCCGTACCCCTTCTCTCCACCGGTACCAGGTCGGCGACAAAAGCCTTTGCCACCCCTTCGCAAACGCCGTAGTAAATTCCGTAGAGGGCGAACAACAGCCAGATTTGCCAGATATCGGTCGCCAGCGCGAGGCCGAGATAAGCCAGTCCGTAAACCAGCCACCCCAGCGCAATCACCCGCTTCCTACCCAGCTTATCGGAGAGAATACCCATCGGCATCGCGATTACCGAATAGGTAAGATTGAAAAGCACCAGCATCAGGACCACCTGTAGAAGAGGCACATCGACATTCTGTGCCCGTAGGATGAGGAAGAAATCGCTGGAATTCCCCAGCGTGAACAACGCCATTACCACCAGGAACAACTTGAACTGCAGGGTAAAGGGGGTTGTTTTCTGCACGGAGCCAGAAGTATCGCGGACAACGGCTTGCTTCCTTTTCTCATGCACGAAAACAGCCAGGACCAGGACCGCCAGCGCCGACGGAATCACACCGGCAACGACCATCCAGCGGTAAGCTTGCGCGTCCAGATGCAGTCCGTCGCCGGGAATCAGATAAACGATAATCGCCGCGATAATCAATCCGATAACAGCGCCGGAGGTATCCATCGCACGGTGCAATCCGAAAGCACGGCCGCGTTCTCCCGACCCCGCGGAATCGGCAATCAAAGCATCCCGCGAGGCGGTCCGCACACCTTTCCCGACACGGTCGCCGAACCTGATGCCGGCAACAGCACCCCAGCTATTGGCGATGAGCATCAGGGGCTTGACGATAGCGGAAATGCTATAACCCAGTACCGCCGGCAATTTCCGGTTGCCGACCTTGTCGCTGAGCCAGCCGCTGAAGATACGCAGGAAAGAATCGGCACTTTCCGAAATACCGCCGACGACGCCGACCATCGTCGAACTGGCATTCAGGATATTGATTAAAACGAGGGGAACAAAAGTAAAAATCAGTTCGCTGCCGATATCGGTCAGCAGGCTGGTAATTCCCATAAAGAAGACATTGGAGTGCATTCCCCAGATTTTCTTCCGTTTTTGCTCGACTACTACAGGTCCGGTCATTCGGTCGATTCTCTCGCTGTTCGACGGCATAATATATCCCTATAATATACCCGCGCACCGAAAATGAAAACAGCGCAAAATAACACGAACTGAAATTTCCAAGAACCATTGCGAGCCTCCGATTTTGTCGGGGGCGTGGCAATCTCTGTATCACTAAGGACGCTGGTACAAGTGAGATTGCTTCGGCTTTTTCGCATCCTCGCAATGACAGTAATAAAGGACGACACTCAGCTTGACACTATTCACTACCAAAAGATACAATAATCTTTGTTGCATTTGCCGAGGTAGCTCAGTCGGTAGAGCAGTAGACTGAAAATCTACGTGTCCCCAGTTCGATTCTGGGCCTCGGCACCACTGCGGAAGTAGTTCAGTGGTAGAATGCCTCCTTGCCAAGGAGGAGGTCGCGAGTTCGAATCTCGTCTTCCGCTCCATTGAAACTTATCCAGCCATGAATGCCCTACCCGGTACGGCGACACAACTGTTACTGACAGCATCCGGTTCTACCCCATTTTACATAGAAAACTTCAGGCCGAGCATACCTATTTGACACATAATTTAACTGTCAGTATAAATATATATATTGACAGTATTGACAAACAATTTGTTTTATGATATCTTTTGGAGCAAGTATTTAGATAACTACTTAAAGTATGGGATGTTGCTTTTGTTTGAAACAACAAGCTTGTTATAATTAAACAGGCAGGATTTCAAAAGTAGTCATGCATTCCAAATTAATTGAATTCAAAGGAAGTCTGCGTGGGAGCCTATTTAGTTAGAAGATTAGTAGGAGCAGTAGTCGCACTTTTTCTCGTAACGATAATAGTGTTCTTCAGTGTCCGCTTTATTCCGGGAACCGTGGTGGATTTGATGGTTCAGGACTACAATGTTCGGCAACCTACGAACATTGAGGAGATTGAAGCGAAGCTAGGACTGGATGTTCCCATCTACGTACAATATGGGCGATGGATGGGGGGAATTATCACGCGTGGAGATTTCGGCACTTCTATATGGACAGGGCTTCCGGTGCTTGAATCCCTGAAGAACAGGCTGCCGATATCGGCAGAACTCGGCGTGTTGGCCATAATAATAGCATTAGTGCTAGCCCTGCCGATCGGTGTATATTCGGCTATTCGGCAGGACACTCTGGGCGACTATGTGGGACGCAGCATAGCCATCATCTTTATATGTGCGCCCGGTTTCTGGATAGGCACAATGGTAATGGTCTTCCCGTCGGTCTGGTGGGGCTGGGCGCCATCGATGCAATACATACCTTTTACTCAGGACCCGATAGGGAACCTGCAGATGTTCAGTATTCCAGCGTTAATCCTAGGTATGGCGATGGCTGGCACTACGATGAGAATGACGCGCACCATGATGCTGGAGGTCTTAGGGCAGGACTATATCCGCACGGCGTGGGCGAAAGGCCTCAGGGAAAGGACGGTCATCATCAGGCACGCGCTGCGGAATGCGCTAATCCCGGTAATCACCACCATAGGAATTCAGATCCCCGTCGTCATCGGCGGCTCCTTGATTCTCGAGTCGATATTCAATCTGCCGGGGATGGGGTCTCTTATGTTACAAATTCTCACTAGACGAGATTACCCCGTGGTTTCCGGAGTAAATCTATTCGTTGCTGCTTTTGTGTTGGTGGTCAACACTGTTATTGACCTGACATACGCCTATCTGGACCCGAGAATTCATTATAAATAGGATTGCATAGCATGACAGACACAACAATAGATGGGTTGGCAAAAGTCAAAATGAAGAAAAGACGCTCCTTTTTCTTCGACCTGCTCGTCAGGCTGGTCAAAGAAAAGCTGCTTGGTACGGCGGGTGCGGCCATAGTATTGTTAATGTTCCTTGCCGGTATTTTTGCCAATGTGATATCCCCGTATGGCGTGAACGAAATTCACTTAAAGGATTCTCTGGAACCTCCCTCATTACAGCACTGGCTGGGTACGGACAACACAGGACGGGACATGTTGACCCGAGTTATCTTCGGGGCTCGTGTGTCTATGATAGTAGGTCTAGCGGGTTCCGCTCTTAGTGTCCTTATCGCTACAATTCTTGGTATTACGTCCGGATACCTCGGCGGTGCCTTCGATATGATCGTACAACGGTTTGTAGATGCGTGGATGTGCTTCCCGGCGCTGTTCATCGTCCTGACAGTAATGTCT
>JAFGHZ010000046.1 GCA_016929875.1 Dehalococcoidales bacterium | reverse complement strand
AGTAATTATTTCTTTGTTTTACCGGCGGTAACCACACGGTTCAGGGCGTTCACATAGGCCTTGGCGCTGGCGACAATGATGTCGGTATCGGCACCCCGCCCCGTGTAGGTGATACCCTTGCTCTCTACCCGGATAAGTACTTCTCCGATGGCATCGATTCCCTCGGTGACCGATTTTACGGTGAATTCGGTAAGTTTGATGTCCGGGATTTTGACGATTTTATCGATTGCTTCGCAGACGGCGTCTACAGGGCCTGTCCCGATGGCGGCATCGGATATCGTTTTATTGTCCGGTGCGACCAATCTCACGGCAGCAGTGGGTATTCCTCGGTCGCCGCAAGTGACCTGCACGCGGTCCAGATGATAGGCATCGGCAATGGTACGCTTGTCTTCCGCGACCAGAGACTCGATATCTTTATCGGTAACCTCTCGTTTTTTATCAGCCAGAGCGATGAAAGCGGTAAAGGCGCGCTGAAAAGCGGCATCATCCAGGTCGTAACCCAGTTCCGCCAGCCTCTCTTTGAAAGCATGCCGCCCGCTTAATTTGCCCAGCACCAAGCTACTCGCAGGAATACCTACTACCCTCGGGTCCATAATTTCGTAGGTCATTGCCATTTTAATGACCCCGTCCTGATGAATGCCTGATTCGTGACGGAAAGCGTTTGCGCCGACAATTGCCTTGTTCGGCTGGACGACAAAACCGGTCAGTTCGCTCACCAGACGGCTGGTCTTATAAATCTCCGCGCTATTGACGCCAGTAGACAGATTCTTGAAGATATCACTGCGTGTTTTTATTGCCATCACGATTTCTTCGAGGGAAGCGTTACCGGCCCTTTCTCCGATGCCGTTGACGGTACACTCTACCTGACGGGCGCCGTGTTTGACAGCTTCCAGACTGTTAGCGACTGCCAGACCGAGGTCGTTGTGGCAATGCACGCTGATGACAGTCTTCCCGATATTTTTTACGTTTTTGAAAATCCCTCCGATTAAATCGCCGAATTCACCGGGTATGGCATACCCTACCGTATCCGGAATGTTTACGGTGGTCGCCCCGCATTTTATGACCTCTTCTACGATCTGGTAGATGTAGTCGGGGTCGGTGCGGCTGGCGTCCATCGGTGAAAATTCGATGTCGTCGACGTATTTTTTAGCATGGGCGACCATTTTACACGCCATTTCCAGAATTTCCTGTCGGCTCTTTTTAAGCTGATAGACAAGATGGATATCCGAAGCGGAAAGAAATACATGGATACGAGGATGGGCCGCTTTTTTAACTGCTTCGGCGGCGCGGTCGATGGCGGCCGCGTTGGCGTGAGACAAGGCACAGATAGCGGACTCTCGCACTTCTTTGGAAATCAGGCTGACGGCTTCGAAATCACCCGGTGAAGCAACCGGGAAGCCCGCTTCGATGACATCGACACCTAATTTTTCCAGTTGCCTGGCGATTTCCAGCTTTTCCTGGACGTTAAGCGTTCCACCTGCCGCCTGCTCGCCATCTCTTAAAGTCGTATCGAATATCGTTATTTTATCCATATGTCCACCCTCTCATTAAAACAGACTACTCCCGTCGCTATTCTTCCGATTTCTCGGATTGTTTCGGTACGCGCGGTTTTGTTTCGGTAATATTCCCGCGTGTCATTGCGATTCTGCCGGTGCGGCACATCTCTTTTATTCCGAACCTGCTCAGCAGATTGAACAGGGAACTCAATTTCTCTTCATCGCCGGTCACTTCTACCGTGAGCGAATCGCTGGAGACATCGACAATGTTCGCCCGGAAGATATCCACAATCTGGATAATCTCACTGCGGGTAGCTGAAGTTGCTTTGACTTTAACGAGTGCCAGTTCACGCGAAACGATATTATCGCTGGTGATGTCGGTTACTTTTACCGTCTCGATTAACTTATCCAATTGTTTCCTCACTTGTTCTACGGATGTATTCGTGCCATCAACGACGATAGTCATACGTGATATATTCGGCGTTTCGCTCTGTCCCACGGCGATGCTTTCGATATTGAAACCACGCCGGCGGAAAAGACTCGCTACCCGGTTCAAGACACCCGGTTTGTTTTCTACCATTGCAATTAACGTGTGCTTTATCGTTGACATACCGTCTCCTCCTTTTTAGGCATCTCCAGACATTCTCCCAGTGAAGCTCCCGGCGGGACGAAAGGATATACATTTTCTTCAGGTTCAATTCTGAAATCGATCAAGAAAGGACCGTTGCAGGCTGTCGCTTTTTCGATTGCCGGAACCACCTCTGCTTTATGCCTGACCGCGGTGCCGGGTATGCCGTAGGCTTCCGCTAATTTAACATAATCGGGGCCACACAGCGGCGAGGCAACGAAGCGTCTTTCATGAAATAACTCCTGCCACTGCCTCGGCAGACCCAGAAAACCGTTGTTCAATATGGCTATTTTTACGGGTAGTCTCTCCTGAACGATTGTGGCCAGTTCGTGCATCGTCATCTGGAAACTACCGTCACCATCGATACACCATACCATACAACCGGGACATCCCATCTGTACTCCTACCGAAGCAGGTAAGCCGAACCCCATTGTTCCCAGTCCTCCGGAGGAGATAAAACCGTTCGGCCGATTATAGATATAATGCTGAGCCGCCCACATCTGGTGCTGCCCTACACCGGTGACGATGGTTGCCTCACCCTTTGTTGCCTCGTATATCTGTTGGACTACGTATTGAGGCAAGACAGAAGCACTATCGCGGATATCGGTTGACGGATGTTCCCGCCGCCATTCATCGAGCTGTTTCAGCCATTTCGGACGTTGTGTTTGCTGTACCAGCTTACTAAGCGGTGCCAACACTGCTTTGACATCGCCGACGATGGGCACATCGACCCTTACGTTTTTGCCGATTTCCGCAGGGTCGATATCGATGTGAATAATATTGGCGTTAGTGGCAAATGAATTGACCTCGGCGGTCGCGCGGTCGTCGAACCTCATGCCGATGGCAATGATGAGGTCGGCATTATTTACCGCCATATTGGCATATGCCATACCATGCATACCGAGCCACCGATAGCTCAGGACGTGAGATTCCGGAAAGGAGCCGAGACCGAGCAGAGTCGTCACTACCGGTATCTGTGCTTTTTCCGCCAGTTCTTTTAGTTCGGCACTGGCGTTAGAGATAATCACGCCCCTGCCGGCGATAATGACCGGCCTCTGTGCCGCATTGATGAGCGCCACGGCTTTTTGAATCTGCGCCGGGTGCCCTTTGAGAGTCGCTCTGTAACTGGCCAGTTCTATCTTGCCCGCAGGATGATATTCTACCTCCTCGGTGAACACATCTTTGGGCACATCGATAAGGACCGGACCGGGCCTGCCTGTACGGGAGATATAGAAAGCTTCTTTGACGGTTTTTGCCAGTGAAGCCGCATCGCGGACCAGATAGTTATGCTTGGTGATAGGCAGCGTGATACCGGTGATATCGATTTCCTGGAAGGCGTCCTTGCCGATAAAACGTCGCGCTACCTGCCCGGTGACGGCCACTATCGGAGAAGAATCCAGATAAGCATTAGCGATACCGGTGACCAGATTGGTGGCGCCGGGGCCCGAAGTAGCAAAGCAAACCCCCACCTTGCCCGTGGCGCGCGCGAAACCTTCGGCGGCGTGAGCCGCGCACTGTTCGTGTCGTACCAGGACATGATGCAGCTGCGGGAATTGAGGCAGGGTGTCGTAAAGAGGCAGAATAGCCCCGCCCAGGATACCGAAAATAGTATCCACTCCCTCTTTTATTAGTCCGTCGAGTAGTATTTGTCCACCCGTCATCTTCATCGTCGTATAATCCCCTTCTACTTATTAAAAACAGCGCCCTTACTGGCTGAGCCGACTTTCTCGATATATCTGCTAAGGTAACCGGTCTTGACACGGGGTTCGAACTTAGCTACCTTTGCCAGCCGTCCGGCTATTTCTTTATCACTGAGTTCTACCTCAAGTTTACATTTCGGAATATCGATATTAATGATATCGCCGTCTTTCAATGCAGCAATCGGTCCCCGTAAAGCAGCTTCCGGCGAGATATGTCCGATGGAAGCGCCACGCGAACCGCCGGAGAACCGTCCGTCGGTAATGAGCGCCACCGTGTCCAGCAGTCCCATCCCGCCTAATAGCGAAGTCGGGGTGAGCATTTCTCTCATTCCCGGCCCGCCCCTGGGGCCTTCATAACGAATGACCAGTACATCACCCGATTTGATTTTTTTATTCATAATAGCCTGAGTAGCTTCTTCTTCGGAATCGAATACCCTGGCTGGGCCACTGTGTTTCATCATTTCCGGAGATACTGCGCCCTTTTTAACCACAGCCCCCTCCGGTGCCAGATTGCCGAAAAGAACAGCGAGCCCGCCGGTCTTGGAATGGGCTTTTGCCCTGGTACGAATGACCTCTCTGTCAAAAACACGACTGCCCGCGATATTTTCACCGACCGGTTTACCGGTGACGGTGATTAGCTCTGTGTGGAGCAGGTCTCTGATTTCTTTCATTACCGCCGGGATACCGCCGGCACGGTCGAGGTCTTCGATGCGATTTTCGCCGGCGGGGCTGAGCTTACTGATGTAAGGAGTCCGTTTGCTGATTTCGTTTATCTTCTGCAGCGGGAAGCTGAAACCGGCTTCATGGGCAATGGCAGGCAGGTGTAAAACGGTGTTGGTACTGCCGCCCAGTGCCATATCCACGGCGAAGGCATTTTCCAGCGATTTCTCGTTGATGATATCTCTCGGCCTGATATTCTCAGCCAATAATTTCAATATTTGCTTGCCGGCTTTCTTCGCCAGTTGAAGGCGTCTTTTGTCGACGGCAGGAATCGTGCCGTTGCCAGGAAGAGCTATTCCTATGGCTTCCATCAGGCAGTTCATCGTGTTGGCGGTAAACATGCCGGCGCAACTGCCGCAGCCGGGGCATGCCAGCTCTTCTAATTCGGATAGTTCTGCCTCGGTCATCTTTTTGCTGTTTACCTTACCGACGCCTTCAAAGACGGAAATTAAGTCGATGGTTTTAGATTTGCCGTCCACTTTTATATGTCCTGCCAGCATCGGCCCGCCGCTGATAAATATTGCCGGCAGGTTCATTCTGACTGCCGCCATCAGCATCCCCGGGATGATTTTGTCGCAGTTGGT
>JAFGHZ010000045.1 GCA_016929875.1 Dehalococcoidales bacterium | reverse complement strand
TATGAAGATTTCGTTTACGGTGCCTGCATGCCGGATATGAACGACCCGATTGGCTACTGGAAGCGTTTCTCATCCTGGCAACAGAAAATCATCGAATGGCTCAAGGGCAAAAAAGAAATCCATGTGATTGGTAAGGAAACCGACCTTCGCCTGAATGTCGCCGGGCGTGAGTTCCAGAATTGCGATGGCAGGATGAATATGCCCGATGGTGAGGTTTTCACGGGGCCAGTCGAGGATAGTATGGAAGGCCATGTTTATTTTTCCTATCCGGCGATTTACCGCGGGCGGGAAGTGACCGGGGTCCGTCTCTGGTTCGAAAAGGGGCAGGTGGTGAAGGCGACAGCAGAGAAAAACCAGGACTACCTTCTGAAGACTATTGCTACCGATGAAGGAGCAAAAAGAGTAGGAGAATTTGCTATCGGTACTAATGAGGGCATTAAGAAATTTACCCGCGAAATTCTCTTCGATGAAAAGATTAGCGGCAGTTTTCACATGGCACTGGGTTCGGGTTATCCCGAGACGGGAAGTAAGAATGAGTCGGCAATCCACTGGGACATGATTTGCGATTTGCGCGATGGCGGGGAAATCTGGGTCGACGGCGAATTACTTTATAAGAATGGAAAGTTCGTTATTAAATTCTGAGTGCCATTTGGTAAGGACAAAAAAATTGTGAAAATTTTGTCGGTTTACCTATTGAATTATGTAAAAAAATGGTGTATTCTGGAATTTAAGGGACTAAATCTTACAGGGCTGTTGACGGCAACAGCCGGTTTAAAATAGGTTCGGATTAGAGGATTGATATGGGAAAATCAGGCGGAACACGGCGTTGTCCCAGATGCGGCGGGAACATCTTCGTAGACAGGGATTATGACGGCTGGTATTTCGAATGCTTGCAGTGCAGTTATACCCGCGACCTGGATATCATTACCGAGCCCGGACAGAGACGTTTCTAGGTTTTCAGACGAGAATATTGAGCACTGCTTTATAAACCTGTATTATACAGTTATATGGGTGTGTGCTTAAGACTTACTGAATGCGAGGTTTTCGATTATTCACAGCGGGGCAGCACTGTAGAACATTTTCGTACTAGATTTTGTTCAGTTAGATGTTATGGGGATTAAGGTGAACGCCCCGGGTATTGTCTACGATAGCGATTGCAAGGAACAGCAGTTTTTTTCCCCGTGTTTTTGTTGCGGCATTTGCTGTAGTAAATATCAGGTGCATCTGAAGCTGGCTGAAGCCCAAGATATTGCCGAGCACCTCGGCATTTCTCTACAGGAATTTCGGGACAATTTCACCGACCCGAACTGGCCCGGAACGGAGACTTGTTTACTGAGACACAAGGACGGTGCATGCATTTTTCTGGAACATGAACCAGAAAGTGCTGCGAGGCTCTGTCGCATCCATACTTTTAAGCCGCTGGCGTGTCGTCAGTGGTCGGCAAACCCGTATCGGAAAGAATGCCGTCAGGGGCTTCAGCAATACTGGGGTTTGTCCGTCGATGTCGATGGTAAGATAGCGGGTCCGATTGAATCGCTAAAGAGATTCCAGCTATTTCTGGAGACGCTTGAATAACCGGAGGTAATTATGCCTGTCTACGATTACGAATGCGAGAAATGCCACTTCCAATTTGAGTTGAAGAGACGTTTCGGGGAAGACGGCACTGCAAACTGTCCCAGGTGCCGCGGGAAATCTCGCCGTATTTTTACGTCGGTTCCGGTAATATTCAAGGGCTCCGGATTCTATGTCACCGACCACCGTAAGGGCGGCGTTGCGAAATCGGGTACTGAGAAGCCGCCGGACAAAGCTCCTGACTCCCCACCCAAGAAAGATTAATCCCGGCTGTTAGTCTTATACCGGATAGTTTTCGGGATGGTGGGTAGCGTCAGGAAGACAGCGAAGAAGTGAGAAGAAGTATCGACAAAAAACTAAAGAGGGGCTCAAAGCCCCTCTTCTTTTTATGGAAATGTGCTTCTAATCTAGCTTTTTGGTATCCAGCCTTTACTCTTCACCCACATATAAACCCACCCTGTTGCTAGGGCTGTCGAGCCGATCATCAATAGCAAATACCACCATATGTCTTCAGGTCCGATATCGAAGACGGCATTGCCCAGCATCGTGGCGAGTGTATTGGGCACGAGCACGGCGGTACCGATAATCGTCAGGTAAGACATCAGTATGGCAAGCCGGTTGTTTATGCTCTGGAGCTGGTTGTTGTAAATGCTTTGCAGGACCTCCAGCCCTGAAGCCAGGACTTCCGAGAGATGCTCTGCCAGCTCGATTTGACGGTTAACATCGTCGGCCAGGATTTCCATCTTTTCCAGTAGCTTTTCGTCGTTGGTGATGAGTTCGGCGTCGCCATAGCGGAGAGTGTGGAGCACGTGCATCCCGTCCCACAGGGCGTTCAAATAGGTGATGAGAGCGTGTTTCATCCGGTATATCTCGGGAGCTATCTTATCGCGCGAGGTGTTCGGGTCAACCATTATCTCATTAAGTTTGTCGCCGCGTTCCTCGATTTGACGCAGATGCTCGGAATTACGGTCGTTATTTTCATGAATGATACGGCTTAAAAGTATGGTCAGCCTGTCTTCCATGCTGATGTTAAGCGGTATCTTCTTCAAGATGGTATCGGAGTAGCGGCGCAGTTTCATGAATCTGCGGTCGATATTTTTCGGGTGGATCGTCAGGATGAAGTTTTTCCTGATGAGCAGTAAAATCGGATGAGGTTCCACCTCCAACTCTCTAACCTGAATGGAGGGGAGCTTCAGTCCCAGTTCCACCTCGAGGTCCTGGTAATCGGTGTGGGCTTCCTGTACCAGCGGATTGAAAAGCTGCTCGGAGAAGCCCATTAGGGTAGCCGCGACAGGTGCCTCTTTATCGAAGTCCTGCGTTACATAGTCTATCCACGCGAGGGAAGCGTCTTTTAAAATGTTCAGAATTTCAGCGGGTGTTTCGGACCCGCTCTTGAAAATCGTACCGGTCGGAGAAATGGCGACACAGAACCATGGTTTCAGACTGGATTCGGGCTCGGTGGCGAGCTTTCCGTTAGTAGCAGCGGTTGTTGTCTTGATTTCAGCTTCAGTCATAGCTGCACCTTCTAGTTTTTTCTAAGGCATTTTCTAAATTATACTACAACGATTATCTTTTTTTATATCATTTTTCAAATAAAATTTCATGGTACTAAAGTTCTGTTATTGAGGACTCGATTTTCGCTGGTATGGGGTGACATACAGCCCCTACTTCATTCTCCCCAAAATCTCCTCCAGAACCCTCTGCCATCCCCTTCCCGGCTGGCTCAGGTTCATTCTCAACTGACCGGTGCCGATTTTGATGCCGTCGCGGAGGAAATTTGCCAGCTTCTTTTTATCGAACTGCGCTCCGGCGAATAACTGCAGGATGATTTCGTTATCGAGCGTGGAGATAGATTCGATGCCGGTGTCTTTCGCCATCACCTTGATTTTCAGGATATAGAGCAGGTTTTCCACTTCCTTCGGTAATACGCCGAACCTGTCGTTCAATTCCTGGACCAGATTCTGTATTTGCTTCTCGTCTGTAATGTCTGCCATTCTCTGGTAAAGCTCCAGCCTCTCGACGAGGTCGCCGACATAATCCTCGGGAATCAAAGCCGATAGCGGCAGATCAATGGTCGGAGGTGGTAGCTGCGAGGGGGCTTGAGCGGTTTTTGGTGTGCCCTCTTTCTGCGCTTTCAATTTCTCCACTGCTACCGCCAGCATCTGGCTGTAAAGATTGAAGCCGACGGCGCTGATTTGTCCGCTCTGCCTCAAGCCCAGTAATGTGCCTGCACCCCTGATTTCTAGGTCTTTCATCGCGATACTGAACCCGGCGCCCAACTCAGTGGCTTCGTAAATCGTCTGCAGGCGTTTCTCGGCAACCGGAGTCAGGTGTTTGCCCTTATCGAAAAGGAAGTAGGCATAGGCCAGGGTAGCGCCGCGTCCGACCCTTCCCCGTAACTGGTAAAGCTGTGTTAAACCGAAGCGGTCGGCTTGATTGATGATGAGGGTATTGACGTTGGGCATATCCAGCCCGGACTCGATAATAGTACTGCAGACGAGGACATCGCTCCTGCCGTCCATGAATTCCAGTGTAACTCTTTCTAGCTCGCCTTCCGGCATCTGCCCGTGGGCGACGGAGACCCTCGCTTCCGGGACGAGGTTTCTCAGTATATCGGCGACGATTTCGATGGACTGTACGCGGTTATGCACGAAAAAGACCTGTCCGTCCCGCTCCAGTTCTCTGATGACTGCTTCGCGGACTAAACGCTCGTCGTATTCGGCGACGTATGTCTTGATGGGCAGGCGGTCTTCCGGTGGCGTTTCCATCGTGCTCATATCTCTCACGCCGACCAGTGCCATATGCAGGGTGCGCGGAATCGGGGTGGCGCTCAATGTCAGGACATCCACTTCCTGTCGCATCTTTTTGAGGTATTCTTTATGGTTTACGCCGAAGCGTTGTTCTTCATCGATAATCAGTAGCCCCAGGTTCTTGAATTGTATATCTTTCTGAATCAGGCGGTGTGTGCCGATACAGATGTCCACCGTGCCGCTTTTCAATCCGGCGACGATACCGTCCTGTTCTTTCGGTGTGCGGAACCGGCTCAACACTTCGACTTTGATAGGGAAGGCTTTCATCCTTTCCGTAAAGGTGACATAGTGTTGCTGCGCCAGCACCGTGGTCGGGACGAGCACGGCGACCTGCTTGCCGTCCATCACGGCTTTGAAGGCGGCGCGGAGAGCGACTTCGGTCTTGCCGTAGCCGACATCTCCGCAGACGAGGCGGTCCATCGGTTTAGTTTTTTCCATGTCCTCTTTGATTTCTTTCTGCGCGGTTATTTGATCGGGCGTCTCGATATATGGAAAAGCTGCTTCGAGTTCTTTCTGCCAGATAGTATCGCGGGAATAAGCAAAACCCGGCACGACTTCGCGGCTGGCATAGAGATCGAGCAGGTCTTCAGCGACTTTTTCGACGGCTTCTTTTACCCTTTGCCTGGTATTCGTCCATTCCTGTGTGCCGAGTCGGCTCAGCGTGGGGGCTTGCTCTCCGCTGCCGACATAGCGCCCGACCCTGTCCACCTGGTCGGTAGGCACGTAGAGCTTGTCTCCCGCTGCATACTGCAGGACCATAAATTCCCTGTCCAGTCCGTTGTTTGTCAGGGTCGTGAAACCCTGGAACTTTCCGATGCCGTGCTCGATGTGCACCACATAATCGCCCGGCTGGATATCGGCGAAAAGCTTGTGTCGGGCGACCAGCCGCTTCTTCTGGAGGCGCTGCTGCTTGGTGAACCCGAAGATTTCCGTATCGGTAAAGAGGTGGGTATTGTGTATGCTCCAACCATTGCCGAGTAAACCCTGCATCAATGTCAGGGAGCCTTTTTGAGGGGTTTGTTTTATTTCCGTCAGCACCGGCGCAATGATATCTTCTTCCTCGAGCAATTCTGATAGCCGTTCCGCCTGGTGTGTTACTATGATCAGGCGCTGTTTGTCCGCCAGCATCTGCTTGATTTTAGAGAGGAAAACAGGCATTTGTCCCGCGTAATTCGGTTCCGGCGCGAAGTCGAGTCTATGCACCGATTCATCGGTAATTCCCAGCGTGCTGAGTGTGAGCCGCGGCGTTTTTTCTAATGCCGGCGACAGTTCTTCCCAGTTGAAATAAGGGGTCGGGTAATTCAAGGGCAGTTCGCCCTGTTCCTGCCGGCTTGTACGGATTTCTAAGGCTTTATTATCGAAGTCTTCGATTGTCCTCCGGATGCTGAGGGGTTCGTCGAAGACGAGCGATGTATTTTCAGGCAGGTAAGACAGGAGACTGTCATGATTGAATAGAGGGGAGTAAAACTCGCTGCTGACGCTCTTTTTCCCCTGATAAAGCTCGTTTAGTTCTTTAATGAAATGCTCCCGGCTTTCTTCATTACAATTACTGAAGTCGGTGCCTCTCAGAATATCTTCGAGCTTGGCGTCGTTCTCTGAAAAGGGCGGAAGTAACTCCGTTGCCGGCCCGATGGTAATCGAGTCGGCTTTTTTCTGGGAACGCTGGTTCACCGGGTCGTAGAAACGTATGCTTTCGACGTTATTGCCGAAAAACTCGAGTCGTACCGGCAGTTCGCTGGTGGGCGGGAAGATATCGATAATTCCCCCGCGCCTGATCATCGTGCCGGGGATTTCCACGGTGCTTTCCACGTTATAGCCGAGGGTTTGCCAGCGTTGCATCGAGATTACAGGGTCGAGGGCATCTCCTTCTCTTACCGTGTGGAAAGCTTTTGCGAAGTTGTCATAAGCGGCGGTTTTTCTAGTGAAAGCGGCTGACGGGGCAATGATGAGCGGTATAGTTTTATCTTTGCCGGCATTTGCCAGTGCGGAAAGTACCCGTAGCCGCTCGAGCTCGGTTGGGCTGTCGGATATGAGTCGTTCATAGGGTAGTGCATCGGGCTCCGGGAGCAATCGGACTTGCTCCGAACCAAGCCAGGCGGTCATTTGCTCGTATAGCCTGCGGGATGTTTCGGCATGGGCGGTAATCACCACGGCGGGCCTTTGCAAAGTTTGATATAAAGCGGCAATCAGGTAAGGACGTGCCGCTTCGATGACATTGGCGTTTACTGTCCCTTTCGACTGCCTCAATTCGTTTACGAGCTTGCCGAAGGACGGTATCTCTTTAGTCAGGTTTAGTAACTGTATGAGATTGGTTTTTTCCATTCTTGCAAACACCAATTAGGACTAGCCGAGACGGACTAGCCCTTTATACTCGCAAAAGCGGGTATCCTGAGACATTTTAACACAATCGTAAGTATGATGATTATGTCTCTATTACATAATCTTATGCTATAATGACTCTGAAATCTCCCTGAAGTTTGGAGAAGATAGTGGACAGGATAAAAACTGGTAGTAATTTGTCGTACCGCCGTATCGTTGCCAAGTTCGGTACCAGCTTACTGACATCCGGTTCGGACTGTCTGAATCAGAAGCGGATGGCCGACCTGGTGGCGCAGTTGGCTCAGCTTCATGCAAAAGGTGTGGAGTTGGTGGTGGTGACTTCCGGTGCGATTGCCGCCGGCAGAGAAAAACTGGGGCTGGGGAAAAAGGTCAAAGACATTCCCTACAAGCAGGTGCTGGCTGCGGTAGGACAGGGACGCCTGATGAATGCCTATGAGACGCTTTTTGAGGCGCACGGCATTACGGTAGCACAGGCATTATTGACTAAATCAGCGCTTGCCGACCGTGCTGGCTATTTGAATACTCGCAACACTCTTCTGGCTTTATTGGAGATGGGCGTTATTCCTATTATTAATGAGAACGATGTCGTGGCGGTGGATGAGATACAGGAAGCCCGTTTCGGCGATAACGATAATCTCTCGGCGATGGTGGCAAACCTGATTGATGCCGACCTCCTGCTGATTTTAACGGATATCGATGGCTTATACACTGCCGACCCCCATCGCGACTCATCTGCTCGTTTGATTCCTGTCGTGGAGAAAGTCGGCGGGCAGATTGCAAAACTGGCATCGGGTTCTACGAGCGGGCTCGGGACGGGCGGAATGGTTACCAAGATCGAAGCCGCCGGCCTGGCGACCGCCTCCGGGGTGACGGTGGTGATTGCCAACGGGGGCAAGCGGGACGTTCTGTTCAGGATAGCGGGCGGCGAGGCCATCGGCACGAAATTTTTACCGGTGAAATCCAGACTGGACAGTCGCCAGAGGTGGATGCTGAGCGGTTTGCGTACTCGCGGGAAACTGGTAGTTGATGCCGGTGCTGCTACGGCATTGAAGAAATACAAGCGTAGTCTTCTCGCCGCCGGTATCAAGCAGCTGGAGGGTAATTTCCAGCGCGGCGATATCGTAGCTGTTTATGACCCGCAGGGCGTGAAAATCGGCAGCGGCATTACCAACTATTCCACTGCTGAATTGGAGTCCATAAAAGGCGCTCATTCCGAGGATATTTCCAGCCTGCTGGGGTATGAATCCGGTTCCGAAGTTATACACAGGAACAACCTCGTAATCCTGTAACGATGAATACAGGGTAATGCCCGTTTGTTTTTTCAATTGCCAGGGCTTGCCTATTTGTTTGGGATATGTTATACTGCCTTGTGTTTGAAGTGGGTGAAATTCCCACTTTTTTTCTTGAATGAGAAAAATATTAATGGAGGTTTAGCCTGAGATGAAGAGCGAGTTCTTGCTCGCTATCACCCAGTTATCGGCTGAGAAAAATCTCCCCAAAGAGGTGGTTATCTCAGCAGTGGAGTCGGCATTGGTGTCGGCTTACCGGAAGGATAGCTTTACCCCCAACCAGAATATCGATGTTAAAATCAACCGCACCACGGGTAGAGTCGAGGTATGGGCGGAAAAGTCTGTCGTGAAGAAACCTGAGGATACACGACAGGAGATATCGTTAGCGGAAGCCCGTCGTATCAAAGAGGATGCCCAGCTCGGTGAGCTTATTATGGTGGAATCGACCCCGCAGAATGCCGGCCGGATTGCGGCGCAGACTGCCAAACAGGTCATTCTCCAGCGCCTCCATGAAGCTGAACACAGTGCTATTTTCGAGGAGTACGCCGGCAAGTCCGGGGACATCGTTAGCGGTGTCATTCAGCGTATCGAGCCGAGGCAGGTGCTGATTGACCTCGGTAGAGTCGAGGCGGTATTACCGTCGAATGAGCAGATGCCCAATGAACGGTATAGAGTCGGGCAGAGATTGAAGGTTTATATGGTCGAGGTTGCCAAGACGCCTCGCGGACCCCGTGTTATCGTGTCCCGTTCTCATCCCGATTTGCTGAAGCGTCTTTTTGAATTGGAAGTCCCGGAGGTTTCCAGCGGGACGGTAGAGATAAAAGCCGTGGCCCGTGAAGCCGGCTATCGAAGTAAAGTGGCTGTGGCGGCTCGACAGCAGGGTATTGACCCGGTCGGCTGTTGTGTCGGACTGCGCGGCATTCGTATTCAGAATATCGTCAGCGAATTGAGCGGTGAAAAAATCGACGTTGTACTCTGGAACCCCGACCCGGCGGTTTTCATCGCCAGTGCTCTCAGCCCGGCACAGATAGTCGCGGTAGAACTCAATAAGACCGACGGAAATGCTACCGTCGTTGTACCTGATAGACAGCTTTCGTTAGCAATCGGCAAGGAAGGGCAGAATGCCCGTCTAGCGGCCAAGTTGTCGAACTGGCGGATTGATATCAAGCCGGCATCTGTTTACGAGGCGGAGAAGGCAGCCCAGCCGGCATCGGAAACCGAGGGGGCGGAGGAAGAAGTTGTCGGTGAGAAAGATTTGCGTGCCAGGCGTGTATTGGCCGGTGCGCCGGTCGGTAGCGAACCACCTGTAATTATAGATGAAGAAGAGGCCAAAGAAGAGAAACCCGAGCCTGAATTAGAAGAGACTGCAGTCGGACGCCCCGTGCACTTCGAGACTCAAGCGACGCCGACCAAGGCGGAGTTGAGGTTTGCGGAGGACATTTTAGGGCCTAAAGCCAGTCAATCCGACAGCAAGGCGAAGAAGAAAAAGAAGGGGCAAAGTAAAAAAGAAGAAGAGACGGTTAAGGGGCGAAAACCTCGCCGGCAGGAGATTGTTGTTGAAGACGAGGAAGAGTATTAATGCCAGTACAAACCCTGTTAAACACGTCCCGCAACGCACCTGTATAGCCTGTCGTAAAATAGGTGCGAAGCGAAATCTCGTTCGTATTGTTAAGACAAACGACGAGGGTCTGGTGGTGGATATTACCGGAAAGAAACCGGGGCGGGGTTATTATTTGTGTGATTCCAGAGGGTGCTGGGAGAAGATATTGGAGGGCAACCGCCTGGAGCATGTAATCCATACAGCGTTGACACGTCAGGACTATCAAGGATTGAAAGAATATGCTGAAGGGCTTCAGCAGGAGTAGATAGTGGTAGATTCGGAGAAAAAGACTAATAGCGCCAGGACGGCTGATGGGAAGACAGAAGGAGAACCTTCCGCCGTGAAAGCCAACGTCGTGGAATTTCCGCCGGCTCTTAGCGTGAGGCAACTTTCCGATCTTCTTAATGTCAGTCCCGTCGAAATCATAAAACGTCTGATGAGAACCGGGATTATGGCAAACATCAATCAGGTTATTGATTTTAAGACTGCCGCCACTGTGGCGGCAGATTTTGGTTATGAGGCTCACCTCAAGCATCGTCTTACGGGGAAAGGCGACCGTACCGGTGAGATGAAGAAGCGACAACGCGCTCAGCAGGCGGAACAAACGAGTGGTTTAATACCGAGACCACCTGTTGTTACTATTATGGGACATGTTGACCACGGTAAGACAAAATTACTGGACGCTATCCGCCGGAGCAATGTCGTCGATAGCGAAGCCGGTGGTATTACACAGCACATCGGTGCCTATCAAACGGAAGTCAAAGGACAGAAGATTACCTTTCTGGATACACCCGGTCACGAAGCTTTCACTGCAATGAGAGCTCGCGGTGCACAGGTTACCGACATTACGATTCTTGTGGTCGCGGCCGATGATGGTGTTATGCCTCAGACTCTGGAAGCTATCGACCATGCTCGTGCTGCCGGCGTACCGATTGTGGTGGCAATAAATAAAATCGATAAAGCAGGTGCCAACCCCGACCGTGTAAAACAGCAACTAGCAGAGGCAGGACTGGTGGTCGAGGAGTGGGGTGGAGATACCGTGTCCGTACCTGTTTCAGCCAAGGAAAAGAAGGGCATTACCGACCTGCTTGAAAATTTGATGGTTGTAGCGGAATTGGAGGAGTTGAAAGCTGACCCTTCCAAGCCGGCAGAGGGTACTGTCATTGAAGCGGAGATGGATAGGACCAAGGGTGCGTTGTTTACGGTCCTCGTGAGTTCCGGCACGTTGAAAGAAGGGGACATAATTGTCGTCGGGGAGAATTGGGGCAGGGTGAAAGCGATGTTCAG
>JAFGHZ010000044.1 GCA_016929875.1 Dehalococcoidales bacterium | reverse complement strand
GGGAAATCGGGGGGAGCGAAGCAGAAGACATCGGTATTCAAAATCGGCTTGGCGCCGAGCCCCGTCCCCAGCGGGTCGCGTATGACGCCCCCGATACCTGTCGCCGCACCGCCGTAAGGTTCCACCGCCGAGGGATGGTTATGGGTCTCCACCTTGAAACAGAGCGCCCACTTACCGTCGAAATCGATGACACCGGAATTATCCAGAAATACGGAGAGACACCAGGGTTTGTCCAGCTCGCGGGTGACGCGGGAAATCGTACTTTTCAGAATGTTATTGATTGTTTTACCGTCATAAGCAATCTTAGCTTTAAAGGTCTTGTGGACGCAGTGTTCCGACCACGTCTGCGAGAGTGTTTCCATTTCGACATCGGTCGGATTTCTGCCCTGTTTGCGATAATAATCGATAATCGACTTGAACTCGACATCCGAAAACCCGAACTGGCGCTGGATTTCTGCGAGCTTCGTCTTACCGGCAGTCAGGATGTTGTAATGGTTCAGCTTGAAACGGTACTGAGGGTTACGGGCAAAGGTAAACCGCCCCGACTCGATAACGTGCTGAATGATAGGGTTCACCAGAAGCTTCGTACCGATTGTCTCCAATTGCTTTGGGGTCAATTTGCCTTCGATGATGTACTGTTTGGCGGTTTTTACGGCTTTGACACCGCTGATATTGAGGTCGTGCAAACCTATCATTACCGTTTCTTCCACGGGGTCGACGACACCGGCTTTATAGGCAACTTCGATGACATGATTTCCCGGCCTTTTTGTTTCCTCACTGAGGGAATCGATCTGGTATTCCTGAGTGACCGGGTCGGCGAGAAGCTCACGACAAATGAGATCGAGCTGGGTCGAAGTTAAATTAGCATCCAGATAGTAAATATCGGTTACAGAAGCGCTGGATACCGATTTGATGCCGAGGTCGGCGATATCTTTGACCAGACCGAGACCCGCAGCATCAGGAAGGTGATTTTTGAGACGAATTTCAATTCTGTGCATAGAACTATTCGGGCTTACAATCCTATATTAACAGAAAACGCAGTCAAAAAACTACTGGATTTAAGACGCCATTCCGTGCTACGACACGGAATCCAGTAAAAAAGACCAAATTGACACAGGGATTGCCACGCCCCACTCGCAATGACAGAATAAAAGAAAGAGTCCCGATAAAATCGGGACTCTTTAAAAATTACTTAACTCCAGAGAATATATTAGCCTGGATTATTGAGAAGTTCGGTGACCACGGCATTTATTTCCTTGCCGTCGGCTTTGCCCTTCAACTCACCGATGATTTTAGGCATTACCCTGCCTTTATCGTTAGGGCCTTTTGCCCCGACTTCCGCGATAATCCGCTTCGCCGCAACGACAATCTCCTCACGGCTCACCTGTTTGGGCATATAACTCTGCAGGACAGCCAGTTCGGCTTCTTCCTGAGCCACGAGGTCGGGCCGATTACCCTTTTTATAGGCATCGATACTCTCGTTGCGCTGTTTAATTTCTCTCGCAATAACACTGAGGATATCGCCGTCTTCGAGCTGGGATTTTTTAGCAATTTCCGCCTCGCTCGCCGACGCGAGGGCCTTATCGGCATCGGTAAGTTTCGCCCGCTTCGCAATCTCGGCATTGCTTACCGAGGCAAGAACCAAGCGTACTGTACCGAGCTTGACCTTGTCGCCGCCTCTCAAAGCTTCTTTGAGGTCGCTATTCAATTTTTCTTTTAAGGGTGCATCCACTTTAATTCACTACCGTTTCAGAATTATTGACGCTTCTTAGGCACTCTGGTACTCTTACGTCGCTTCGCGGCTGCTTTGCGCTTACGTTTGATGCTTTTCTTCTCAAAGTACTCACGATGACGCACTTCGCTCAGAATGCCATCCTGCTGTACCTTGCGGGTAAACCGGCGTAACAAGCTCTCAAAGCTCTCGTTACCACCCGCCACCACATTGGTCACGCAATCCACCTCCTTTTGGTCCCGATTACAGTTGTGCGACTGCAGACTTTTTAATTGTATGACGTCATGTGAGCGGTGTCAAGAAATAGTAAAGTCATTACTAAAAAATTTTGATACGTATCCGATACTAAAGTATCTTGACAGTTTGATAGACAGCGCACTATAATGCCAGCGTAGGCAACGAATTTGCCAGCAATTCGAGCATCTCCCACCAGGAGCACAATTTAGATGCCTTCAAAGAGTAAATCGAATGTCGCCGGACGGATAAAAGCTGTTATCATCATCGTGACCGGCGTTATTCTTTTTGTACTTGGTCTCGGTATGTGGGTAAGCCCGGAGATTAACTGGGACGGCTTCATGGGAGCATGGGCACTACTGGGAAATGAGTTTGCCCGTTTGAAGGAAGACCCGTTCGCTATACTCGGTATACTCGTAATAATCGCCGCGGTTATCATTGCCTATCAAGGTATCAAGCGACTGGTCAAAGGCTAGCCAGCCTGGTTGCAAGCCCGAAAACACCTGAACACTAGATAAAGGAGAAAGGGTGAAAATAGTAGTTGTCGACGACTCCCCGGAGATTGTCGAGGTCGTATCTATCTGTCTGCAACTACGCTGGAACGATTCCGTCCTGCTCTCTGCCAATACGGGCAGAAAAGGAATAGAGCTGATAAAGACCCGTAAACCGGATGTAGTGATTCTGGACATAAACCTGCCTGATATCGACGGTTTCCAGGTGCTCGAAGAAGTGCGACGCTTTTCCAATGTGCCTGTCGTCATGCTGACCGTCAAGGGGAAAGACACCGATATTGCCAGAGGGCTGGCGCTCGGCGCCGACGACTATATTATCAAACCTTTCAGTAATATCGAACTCGTCGCCAGAGTAGAAACCGCCATGCGACACAGCCACACCGATAGTGCTAAGCAGAAGGCAGCAGATACCCTGACAATCGAGAGCGCCGGCAATATCATCGAGCCGAAAGATACCCCCGAACCACACGACTAACTATAAACAGCCACGATAACTGCTTCTTTAGCATTGTGCTCATCGAAAAAGACTACCACCAGACTTCTGCCCTCTATCATTTCATCCGCCGGTAAGTTACGAGCAACGGCGATCCCTTCAAGATAAACCTTGCCGCTGCCCACGATATCAATCGTGGCGAGGTAGTTTTCCGCATTGAAATTTCTCAGGATTGCCTTCTTCAGGTTCATTGCAATTCATACACCCCCGAGCAAAAGTCTCTGTTCATATTCCCCGCGGTCGGGACGGTAATCTAGAGTTATCCCCATTACACGTCCTCCTGCAGCACTCAAACCTGCTTTAGTGTCGGTAATATCGATGACATCGTACAACTGCTGCCCGCAATTCACGGGAACAGTGATAGACCCGCTAAAAGAGTCGATATCCATCTTACGCAGATAAGCCCCGCCTCTCGCCTGACCGGCTGATACCGTACCGATATTTCTATCGACTATCCGCTGTGTCCTGTTATAGAAATGCTCCATCTCTTCCCATGTAAAAGAATCCACAATAACGGGTTCGCCGCTTACATCATTATGGCCTTCGACACACACCCGGTTCGTCTTCCATCCGCCGGTACGATACCTGCCCTGCAGTATGGAATGGGCCTGTCCGTAAGAATAGACCGCTTCATCGGATGACTGAGGATGGACCAGACAGGCAAATACTCCTTCGATAAATAATAAATCCGGTACGAAAGACAGCAGTCTGCCGACAATGGAGATTCCCCTGTCATCCGGATGGATTGTGAAATCAGGATAAAAATTATCGATAACCGATGATTTAGATTTCACTTCTAATTTCAGGCCTGCCCGGGCGAGAACAAATCCCAGAATCTGCCCGACCGACATTTCTTCGGCATCTTTATTCCAGCGGAACTGATGCCTTGCCCGCCAGTCCTCCAGCAGGCCCCAGCCGTCGATACCATAGAGGGCAAGACTGCTCTTACCGCCAGCACTGATATACTCCCGACCATCCAACCAGAAGGCTGGCCCCGGACTGCTTTCTTTACCCTGCGAAGTAACATACCCGGGGCTGAATTCGATTTGACTGCCTATACTCAAGCCGATTTCTTCAGGGGAGTGGTATCGACCGTCATCATTTCTCAGTTCGACCACAAGTCGCCCGCTATCAGGAACAGATTCATATTTAACCGAAAGCACATCGGCGGTGATGTCAATAACCGTTGCGGATAGTTCAGCCCGCCAGACACTATTGGCAGTCGAAAGCCAGCAATAGTCCCCATAATGAGCTATTGCCAGACCGTACTCACAGGAGAAGTCGAAAGGCACAGGTTCATGCCAGAGATTATCGATAAAATCCGTTTCAGGAACGGAATACGTCCAGAAAGGACGCTCGTAATCCTGGGTACCGCGAAACTTCTCGACATAAAAAGCACGGTAAACATCCGGGTGAGACAGAAACACGCCACGATACTCGAATTCGCCTCCGGCAGGGGCTGAAGCCAGTTCTTTCATATCCGACCACGAGCCGGGAGCGCTGTTGCCATAAATCAACGACCAGAGCTTGCAATTACCGTCAGGGTCCTGTCCTGTTACCAACAAGTTCCAGTCGGAATCGTAAACTACGGCAACACTAGAAAGTTCGCCGGTATTCTTGTCCCAGACGGATTTTGCCTGCCAGACACCGCCTATGCATTCTTTGACATACAGTGCCGTCTGGTCGATAAAAAAGACTGCCGCATCGCCATTGGGCTTATAAGAGGCAGTCACTCCTCTGACATCGATTGAAGGTGTATAATCAAGCAATTCGGGACTGGACCAGCTTGCCCCGTAGTCATTGCTTTTGATGCGTCGTAATTCCCGGCTGTTATTAACCCAGAAGACAGCGACTTCCGCACCACAAGCCGCAACCGCTACTGCCAGACAGTTATTCTGACCGGTGTAAGACCAGACACTGAAGTCGGACTGGGAGCCGGGCTCAGCAACCCTCTGTCGGTAGAGCTTACCATCATCCGAAGGCATCGTTAACCGCACTCTGATAAGAGAACCGTCGCCGGCAATACATAGCCCGTGATGACAGTCATACTCAGTGCCTTCATAAAGTCGAGCCCATTTCAACCGTCTCACGCCGGCCATTTTGTCCTTCACCTCGAGCTGAACATAAGGACTCTGACAAACTGACTGTTGCACCGATAACAGATTCGACGATAAATTCCTCACTCAGATTCACCCCCGGGTTTCTTCCTGCTGGTTCGGAATATAATCCTTACCCCAGAAAAGATGACCGGCAATATAGCCTGCGGCAAAAGCGAGTAGAAACCAGAAAATCAAACCCCAGAACCAGTGACCGAGAAAAGCACCCGCTGCCACCAGCCCGATGAGCCACAACCCCTCCGCTTTATGCCAGGCATCTCTGAGAATATAAGTCCAGGGACGACCGCCTATTTTCGACCACAACAGTTTATACAAATCTTTCATACCATCATTTCCTTTTCAGGGGCCAAAATCGGTGCTCTTAGACGCAGATTGAATATATGGTCGATATAGTGAGCGCACCCTGACACGATTTTTCCTGCTCAATCTTTTGAGTCCACCCCGGAAAAAGTCCATTTTTTCTCTGCCCCACGCATTAAATTCACCGGGAGTCGGAGTCCCACCGACATTAACACGATTGATAGCATAGACCGCCCATTCCAACGCCGCGTAGCCGCAAGCACCCGCAACGATTAAATTCTCATGGCACACCGGAATACTGGAACTCTCAACATTAAGAGTGTGGATTTTGCCGTAGTAAATACAGGCATCGGAACCGTTCGGGATCTCGTCCCCGAGCAGAGTAATGACATCGCTCCACAAAGCAAAACGTTGGTATTTTTGAGGAAAATTACCGAGAGGATACTCCACTGCCTCTACCATGATGCGGTCATTCAGGCTCGAGATATCGATTTCCCTCGAACCGCTGCCGGTAGCTTTAATTGCCTTCTGCTCGTAAGGTACAGCTTCCGAATAATCCCTGACTGCATGGACGATATGCCTGTCCAGCTCATCATTAGTCCAGCGATAATTGTTGGCATCCTCATCATGCAAATCGCGCCTGACCGTCGTCCTCATTTCACTCAGATTCATCTTTCACCTCAACAAGCAAAATACCAAATCGTAATAACCGATTATCAAACAATATTTAATTACCAAACAATAATTGAATTCACTTGGAATTTGTCATTTTTTATTGGATATTATCGAGGGGTCGAGGCATACCTCGACCCCTCGAAGTTTTAGTCCTGTACCCCGATCAGCGCCGCCGCTTTGACCGTACTGAATAACGCCAGAGAAACATACCATTTGATTCTGTTTCGGCTAGCATCCTTTGTCTCCAGCGAACCAATCGGCTCGACTGTAATGAAACCGGGTGCCGTCAGTCCGCAAAGGGCACCCTCGCCCATCTGCAAAGCATAAATCGTGGAGCAGGCACCGCCGGTAGTCGCCGTTTCGACGCCGTCGGCAACTACATGGGTATCAAGAATCCAATCGCTGACACCGAGAGGAACTCCGTCCCAGTACTGGACGAAATTACCCCAGCTGTCACGTTCGGACTCTATCATTCCGCCGGATGCCCTGATGAGGGCATTGATTTTACGTCGTGACCGACGGCTCATCAGCAACAGACCGGGCTTGCCACCTCTGACCGCATCAATCAACTGGTCGAGCATCGAAAGTGTCAGGCTGGCGCCGCCGGCGCCGGCGGCAATTACCTGCGAGCCGGCTGTGCCGGTATTGATGAGTTTACGCAAGCCGTCGAACTGTTTGCCGTTGCTGACAGCATCGCCATAAATGAAGGTGTCCTCGAATTTGTCTTTAAGTGCCTTGGCTTTCAGTTCCACCACCGCCGCCTCGAGATCCTGGACATTACTGCGGGTGGATTTCAAAAAGTTATCGACATCCGCATCGCCACCCATAATCTTCAAATTGGCGATCTTTTGTTCGAAGGTCGGCGTCGATTCCGACCAGGTATCACCGACATCATAAAAATCGATGCCGGGCAGGGTCTTTTCCTGATTGTAAGTTAATCCGTTCCCCACAATCTCCACAAAAGGCATCACCTGAAGAATCTGAGACTCCTTGACAATCGTCTCCACAACCCCCTGAAGCAGGATATCATTGGAAAGCTTGGACGCTTCCGCTAACGTCAGTGCCATTATCTTTTACCTCCTATCGCATATTGAATTTTCTCTCGCGGGGACAATGATGAAAGGTCGGATGAACGCCGCTCCGGCGCCCCGGCCGGTACCCTGATGTGAGAAATATCTTTCTCTACCGATTCCTTTATCCGACCGACCAGGTTGAGGGCTTTTGCCAGTGATTCATCAATTGCCTCAATCGTATCCCCGGCGATGAGTTCCTCGGTCACATCAGGATTAAACTGGACCACTTTACTTTTATAAAAGCTAACCGCCTCAGCCAGGGACTTATTGACAGCCGAGAGCTGTCCTCGAAGCTCGTCCTCCGACTTTTTGAGCCCGACGATTTCGCTCTCCTTATCACCTAACATCCTCTCAAGCTCAGCCAGTTTTTGCTCCATGCGGTTGTTATCACCCTCCTTATTTTCTTGTGCGTTTTCTTTGTCGACTACTTCCTCCGCCATCTCTTTTCCTCCTGTGTATTTATTCGTTGCCGGCCTCAATATGGGGCTCACTATCTCTCTCCCACGACACACCCCTGACAGGCCGTGCAATAGAATTGCGGTTCATTTTCAAAATTGCGTCCCTCTCCTCGAGCCAGCGGGCAAATTCCTTCTCAGGGTTCTTTATCCCGACCTCATCCATTGCGGTACGCCGTGAGTGAATGCCGCCCTGCACCATCACCTGTTCATTAGCTACCAGCCTCGCCATATCACGCGGCAAAACCGGACTCCACACAACTCTGAGATGGTAATCACCGAAATTTTCACCCTGATACTTCTCAATCAGCCTGAGAATCATCCTGTTGCGCCGGTTATAAACAACGGTACGGATCGCCCTTTTCCGGCTCACCTTCTGCAGCAACGGCTGAAGCTCGAGCTCAAGTGCAACGCCGGACAGATCTTTCTCGGTACCGCCGAAAGCCGCCCGCGGTGATTCCGAAACATCGTGCAAGGTACGGTAAAGAAGGTTGATGTAATCGATGTGCATCTGGACGCCGCCTCCCTGAAGTAAATCGAGCAGATAGGCTTTGGCGTCCTCCGGTATATTCCAGACGGCACCGGGTTTGACGGCAATATCTTCGGATTGCTCCACATTTTCGAGGACCGCCACCGGGTTCCCCGACAGTTCCAGTATGCGCGACAATTGCGACATCGCTCTGTTGAATTCCCGCTGTGGTTCAATTATTTGCGCCAGGTCGGAGAGCCCCCAGATTTTCTTGGGCTCCTTGAGATTGGGGAAGACCACAAAAGGAATGAATCCGTAAGGATCGACTTTCTTCTCCACACGGACATCATCCACCCACAGCTCAAAGTCCCCGGCTGTCCACAGTTCGACTACGACGGCAGTTTTTCCTTTCGGTTTGATACCGTGCAGCGTTGCCTCTACATCGCTATCGAGAACATAACGTGAAGCGATCCGCCACACTTTCGAGGCATCGTCGCCGCCACTCCAGACATAAATACCCTGAATGTCAGGCGCCGTAACCCGTACTCTGGACATTTCCGTATCCCAGATGACCTTGTAAACAGCGTCCCCCAGGACGGCACAATCGACTTCGGTCTCGAAATCGAGCTGTTCCAGACCGTTCTCATCATAAACACGGTGTAGGGCATCCTCGGCACGGCGCGCTCTTTTTCTGGCTTCCGGCGAATCATCCGACGGGTCGACAACAAACTTAACACCGGACATCAGGTAAGAAGATATCTTATCGACAACCACCCGGGCGTAATTGAAAATCAGGTGTTTTTCTCCCGGCTTCTCCCTGCCCTGCCACTGGGTACCCTGATAGAAATCCAGCAATTCCCGGTACCGCCGTATTCTATCCGTATCCCTACGGACAAGTTCCCCGGGCTTAAAGTTTTCTTTCACTCAATTGCTCCTTTCGCCCATCATCTCCGAAAGCAATTTTCAGTGCCCTTTGCACGGTACGACGGCTCACTTTAAAAATCTGCGCCAGTTCTCCGATACTCTTGCCCTGTTTAGTAAACAGACCGGCCATTTCGACGGCACGACGTCTTTTTACCAGCCTTTGTTTGCCGCGCTGTTCGTCGTAGATACAGACAGGAAGATGACAATTCAAACAAGAATGAGAAAATTCACAGCCGCTGTCATGGTATTGACAATATTCAGGGGGTAAATCCAGATTGCAATCGCTCATATTCCGCAGACTCACAATGTTCCACAACCAGACTTGATATTTGCACTATATTAGTACATTCGTTCTACTTTAGTCAACATTGTTTTGTCGTACTGCTAAACGAGGCAAAATAGTACCGAAAAAACAGAACTTTTCTAGAAAAAGTCATAAATGCTATAATTTAGAAGCCCCAAGCAACCGACCCTAATAAATTTTGTTATGCTGCTAAAGGAAGGTGCTATGCTAACAATTAAAAACATCAAAGCCAGCGAAATTTTAGACTCCAGAGGCAATCCGACGGTAGCCGTCGAAGCGACCCTATCCGATGGAACAATCGGCACAGCCGCCGTACCGTCGGGAGCCAGTACCGGCAAATACGAAGTCGTAGAACTCCGCGACGGCGACAAAACACGGTTCAATGGAAAAGGCGTACTGAAGGCAGTCGATAATGTGAATACCGAAATCGACGGTGCCCTT
This sequence comes from Dehalococcoidales bacterium, assembly GCA_016929875.1. Classification (GTDB taxonomy): domain Bacteria; phylum Chloroflexota; class Dehalococcoidia; order Dehalococcoidales; family Fen-1064; genus Fen-1064. The sequence goes on along the minus strand of JAFGHZ010000044.1, from coordinate 2,363 downwards.
AATGGAATGTCCGCCGTCGACCAGTCAGCCATCGACCGGAAAATGATTGAACTCGACGGCACGGCTAACAAGGCACGACTCGGCGCGAATGCTATTCTGGGCGCATCGCTCGCAGTGGCCCATGCCGCCGCCAATCAAGCACACAAACCGCTTTACCGGTATCTGAACGATACCAAAACCTATATTTTACCGGTGCCGATGCTGAATATTCTCAATGGCGGCAAACACGCTACTAATTCCACCGACCTGCAGGAGTTCATGGTCGTACCGGCCGGTGCCAAATCATTCCGCGAATCCCTCAGAATGGGCACCGAGGTCTATCACACCCTTAAAAAAGTCCTGAAAGACAAAGGGCTGAATACTAATGTCGGCGACGAGGGCGGGTTCGCTCCTTCCCTGTCCTCCAACAAAGCGGCAGTGGAAGCCATTTTAGAGGCAATCGAAAAAGCCGGATATAAGCCCGGGAAAGATTGCTTCATCGCTCTCGACCCGGCATCCAGTGAATTTTATGAAAACGGGAAATATGTTCTCGCCAGGGAAGGTGTATCGCTAACCAGCAAAGAGATGGTCGACTATTATGTCAAATGGGTCGCCGATTATCCCATCGTCAGCATCGAAGACGGCATGGCTGAAGATGACTGGACAGGATGGCAACTATTGACAGAGAAACTTGGCAGGAAAATTCTACTGGTCGGCGACGACTTGTATGTCACCAATGTCAATCGACTGAAACAGGGTATCGAAAAGAAAGCCTCGAATGCCGTCCTCATTAAGCTTAATCAGATCGGGACTCTCACGGAGACCATCGCCGCGGTCAAAATGGCGCACGAAATCGGCTGGAAGGCCGTTATCAGCCACCGCAGCGGCGAGACGGAAGATACCACCATCGCCGACCTGTCGACATCGCTGGGTACGGGACTCATCAAGACCGGCGCACCCTGCCGCTCCGAGCGTGTTGCCAAATACAATCGACTCCTGAAAATCGAAGACGAACTGGGCAAAAACGCCCTTTTTGCGGGGATGCAGGCACTCCTTAAAAAATAAAACTCAAGGTCATATTTGATAGAACCTTGCTGGACTGAAAGATAATAAATCGGCAATAATTGATTAGGAGGGGCAAATGACGACAAAAATCGGTATCAATGGTTTCGGGCGTATCGGCAGACTCACTCTCCGCACAATCAACAAATATCACAAGGGCAATCTGGAGGTAGTGGCCGTTAACGACCTCACCGACAACAAGACCAATGCTCACCTTTTTAAATGGGACAGCACCTTCGGGGAATATCCGGGTACGGTATCCACAGAAAGCGACGCTATCGTTGTCGACGGCGAGAAAATCAAGGTGCTAGCGGAAAAAGACCCGGCGAAAATCGCCTGGAAGGATTACGGTGTCGATGTCGTTATCGAATCGACGGGACTCTTCACGGACGCCACGAAAGCCGCCGCACATATGCAGGGTGGTGCCAAAAAGGTGATTATTTCCGCTCCGGCCAAAAATGAAGATGTCACTATCGTACTGGGTGTAAATGAAGACAAATATATCCCTGCGAAACACAACATCATTTCCAATGCCTCCTGCACTACCAACTGCCTTGCCCCTGTAGCCAAGGTCCTGAACGATACTTTCGGCATCAACCGGGGCTTGATGACGACTATTCACGCCTACACCAACGACCAGAGAATACTGGACGTTTTCCATAAAGACCTGCGACGTGCCCGGGCTGCCGGACTTAACCTCATTCCCACCACTACCGGCGTTACCAAAGCCATCGCCCAGGTCATCCCTGAACTGCAGGGTAAGCTCAACGGTATGGCAATCAGGGTACCGACACCCACCGTCTCGATTTGCGACCTTTCCGTCGAACTTGGCAAAGAGGTTACTGCCGAGCAGATTAACCAGGCGCTCAAAGACGCCGCTGCGGGCCGTTTAGCCGGCATCCTCCAGTTCTGTGAAGAGCCGCTGGTCAGCACGGACTTCAAAGGCAATCCCAATAGCTCCATCGTGGACGGACTCAGCACCATCGTCATCGGCGGGAACATGGCCAAGGTCATCGCCTGGTACGACAACGAGTGGGGTTACAGCTGCCGTCTCGGCGACCTCATTAACTTCATCGCCAAAAAGGGACTATAAGCTAAAATTCCACGCAGTTTATTAGGAAGGATGGCACGCAAGGTGCCATCCTTCCTCTCGTTTTGTCATTCCCGACCTGATCGGGAATCCAGTAACTAATCATCTCCAGTTGCCGTCAATTCACGCCTCTGCTATAATTTCAGTGGTATTGGGGATTAGTCTAGTGGTAGGACAGCAGACTCTGGATCTGTGAGGAGAGGTTCGAATCCTCTATCCCCAGCCATGATAG